>JAITLA010000108.1 GCA_031278145.1 Eubacteriales Family XIII. Incertae Sedis bacterium | reverse complement strand
GAGGCCCGTGTTGACCTGTATGTACGAGGCCTTGCCCGCCACCGTGTCGATCTCGCGGTTGTAGAGCCCGTTCACGAGGGCCGCGAGGCCCGCGAGCTGGGCCGGGGTCTTGATGTGGTGGGTATCGGCCGCGGGGTCGAACCACGTGATGTCTATGCTCTTGCCGTCCCAGACCCACGCGCTTATGTCGCCCGTGCCCTTGATCCCTTCCTTGAAGGCCTCTTCGTCCGCGCCTTGAACGGGCGGCACGGCCTCCGCTTCGATGAACTCCGCCGTCAGCGTCACGTCCCACGCGGGCATCTCGAAGGCGTACTTGCCCTCCGCGTCCGCGTTGATGACGATGCCGCCGTATTTCAGGCTGCCCGGCGCGAGGCGGTAGCCCGCGGCCGGCGTAACCGTCACGGTCACGCGCGCGCCGACCTCGGCCGCGGTCCTGTCCGCCGCAAGGCTGCCGCCCGTGACGGAAGGACTGAGGATCTCGTAGGTCAGCACGGCCATCAGGGCAAAATCGCCCGTGACGACGCTGCCGTCCGTGAAGGGCACCCGCAGGCTGTAATCACCCTGCGGCAGCGTGTCCAGATAGGCCCTGAATATCGTGACGATGGTGCTGCCCTCCCGGACCTCGTAGGTCCCGGCCGGGAGCGTCAGCGGGCCGTTCGGCCCCTCCAGCGTGAGGCCGCGGCTCGCGTCGTAGAGCGAGAAGTCCGCCGGGATGCGCAGCACGAAGTCGGCCGCCGCTTCGCCGGCCTTGAACTTGCTGCCGGAGGGCGTGGTGGGCGTGACGGGCTCGAAGTCCGCCGTCACCGTGACATCGCCGCCCGCAATCAGGAAGAAGTACGCGCCGTTGGCCGTGCTTACGGCCGCGCCGTTGGCCTTGAGGCTGCCCGGCACGAGCCTGTGGCCCGCGTCGGGCGTCACGCTCAGCGTCACCTTCTGCCCGTCAAAGCCCCGCGCGAGGTCCGGCGTCACCGTGCCGTAGAGGATATCCTCCGCAACCTCCACCGCGTACTGCGGCTCCTGCGCGGGAATCGCCTCAAAGCGCGCCGTCAGCAGGACAGCGTGCCCCGGCATCGTGAAGCCGTACACGCCGTTCACGGCCGTGAGCGCCGCGCCGTCCAGCAGCAGGCTACCCGTCACGAAGCGGTGGCCCGGCGCGGGATCGGGGCTCACCGTGACGGTTTCTCCCTCGGCCGCCTCAGACCGGTCCGCGTGCAGGCTTCCGCCCGCGAGCGCGGCGTCGATCTCCACGGCATGGCGCGCCCCGCCGAGGACGGTGAAGCTCTCGGTGTCCGCGTTCCACGACGCGCTAAAGGTCCGGCCGTTCACCGTCAGCACATGGTCCCCGGCCGGCAGGTAGAGGTAGAGGTTCGGATCGTCGATGGAAACCCAGTTGTCCACCGTGAAGTTGATGGTGACCTGGCTGTCCTTCTGCAAGGCCGCGTTGACGAAGCCGTATGCGTGCGGCCCGCCCCTGTAGAGGTAGGCGCCCGTTTCGTCGCGCACCTCGAAGTAGCCGCCCGCGCTCTCTCCCAAAAGCCGCGTGTCAAATACGAGCGAATGGACGGCGCGGCCCGCCTCGTCGCGCTTGAGCGCCGTTATGGCCGCATCGTTCACGCCCGCTTCCGTCACCTCGGGCCACAGCGAGCCCTCGCCCTCCGGGTTGATGGCGTTCTCCGCGATGTACACGCGGATCGAGCCGCCCGTGTAATGCAGCACGCCGCCGTCGGAATCGTTGCCCTCGGCATAACCGCCGCCGCCTATGGCCGCGCCCGAGAAGTCCACGTAGATGCCGAGGTTGACCCCCTCGTGGATGTAGACGTTCGTGCCGTCCGCCACGCCGCCGTGCCCTGCGCCACCGCCCAGAGCCGCGCTGCGCGAAACGGCGATAAGGTTGATCTCGCCGCCCTCCAGGATGATGTCGCCCGGCGTGCCCACGGCGACAACGCCGCTGCCCGCGCCGATCAGCGCGCCCTGCTTGGAATTCTTGGCAAAGAGCCTGCCCTGCGTGAAGGTGACCCGGCCGTTGTACTCGCCGGTGTTGCCGCCTATGCACGCGCCCTGCTCATGCTTGTACAGGTAGAGCGTGTCCTCGGGGTTGGCGCCGCCAAAGGTCAGCTCCGCGTCCTCGGGCACGTGTATCATCGCGTAGCCCGTCACGTTCATATCGTGGTCGAGTATGCTCGTGCCCTCGAAGTACAGCTTGTTGCCCGCGCCCATGAAGTCTATCAGGTTGTCCGCGACGCCCGCGCTCTGGTTGGTGTTGTGTATGAAGATATCCCGGAGCGTCAGGTCGGCCCCCGCCGTCGTGTAACGGAGGTGCAGATCCGCGTAGGCCGCCGCTTCGCTCAGGCCGCCGCCCACGAGCGTGACGGGGTCCGTCGTGCTTATGGTAATCGTCCCCTGCACGGCTGCGTCGCCGCGCGTGACGTTGTAGACGCCGCCCTCGGTGATCGTATCGCCGCCCTTGACGGAGCGGTTCCCCATCGTGGCCTGCGTCAGCGCCACGGTATGGGACGCGCCGTCCAGCGCGCGGATCGTCCGCGTCACGGCGTTGTAGCCATCCGCCGAGGCGGTGTAGATGTAGTTGTCGCCCGCGTAGAGCAGGTAGTCGTACAGGCCGTCCGAGGCGCTCTCGGGCGCCACGGCGCCGCCCGCGCCGGCGTTCAGCGTCAGGCTCGCGTCCGCGGGCGTGACCCGGAAGGTGACGCGGGCCGCGGCCCTGAGCGCGACACTGATCGCGCTCGCCCTGCCGGCCACGTTGAAGCCGCCCTTCACGGGCACGTAGCCCTCCGCTTGCACGAGGTAGTGGTACTGCCCGCTTTGGAGCGCATACGCGCCGCCGTCCTCGGGGCTTATCTCTCGCGTCAGCGCCGCGTCCGCGTACACGTGGACCGCAGCCGCCGCGCCCGCCGGGCTGACGGCAAAGGTGACGGCGTAGCGCTCGTCGCTCACGCTGTCCGCCTCCCACGCGAGCAGGGGCAGGCCGCCGTTGAGGCTGTTCGCGTCCGCCTTGAACGCGTCGCCGAGCATCGCGATGTCGGGTACGGCGCCCGCCGCGAAGCAGTTCGTGGCCGTGACAATGCCCGCAATGCTCGCGCCCTTGCCGCTGTAGAGCGGCTCCACGAGGCCGCGTCCCGTCGCGACCGCGCTCTCGACGGTGCCCGCGTTGTAGCTGTTTGCCAGCGTGAGCGCGCTGACGTATTCCGTGACGTCCCCGACGAGGCCGGCGGTGTACGCGAGCCCGCCGCTGCTGCCGGGGCCGTTGTCCACCGTCATGCGGACCGCGCCCGTGTTGTAGCAGTCCGTCACGATCCCGTTTCCGGAGTTGGCCCGGCCCAGGAGGCCGCCCATGCCGACGGCCCAGCCGCTCACATCGCCCTTGTTGAAGCAGTGGCTGATGTCGAAGACGTCGGAGGACCATGACATCGCGGTGCCCACGACGCCGCCCGCGTTGCCGAGCGCGAGATCGTCCTTGTAGTAATACGGGACGCCCTGATACGAGCCTTCTTTGATCCTGGGCGTGCCCGTCACCGATATCGCGCCGTAGTTGCCGCTGCGCGCCACGCTGCCGACCGACAGATAGCCGACGACGCCGCCGACAGCGCTGCCGCTACCGCTCTCGCGGATGGAGAGCGTGCCGTAGCTCAGGCAGTTCGAAACGCTGCCGTCCCACAGATAGCCGACGATGCCGCCGATGTCGCCGAAGTCGGAGAGGACATCCACCATGGCCACGCAGTCCGCAATCCGCGTACTCGCCGCATGGCCCACGATGCCGCCGACGGTGCCGCTCGTCGAGATAACACTCGGGTCGGAGGCGCTCTCGTCCACCGTCCCCCGCACCGTCAGCGCCTTGATCTCCGCGCCGAGAGCGTAGCCGAAGAGGCCGAGATAGGCGCTATCCTTGCTGTACGCCGCCTCGGTGTAGTCTATGGCAAGACCGTCTATGCTGTGTCCGCGCCCGTCAAAGTGCCCCATGAAGGGCGCCGACTCCGTGCCTATGGGCGTCCACGGCTCCGTCAGCGTGATGTCGGCGTCCAGCGTCAGCGTCACGCCGGAATACCCGTCGCCGGCGTTCACCGCTGCGGCGAGGGTCCGCAGCGCCGCCTCGTCCCGGATCACGAAATCCTCCGCGTCCGCGGGGACGAATTCCGCTGTCACCAGGGTTTTCGCGGCGGTGGTGGTGAAGCTGTTGGGATTGCCGTCGTTCCCGGTGACGGCCTCCCACGTCACGCCGTCGTCACGGGAATAGGAGATGGATCCGACGCGGTAGCCCTCTTCGGGCGTCGCCGTCACGATCACGGCGCCGCCCGTGAAGCGCTCGCCCGCGTCCGTGCTTACGCTGCCGTGCTCCATCTGCACGACCTCGACGGTCTTGATCGTCGCGGTGACCGCGTACAGTGTCATCGCCCGCGCCGGCATGGTGAAGCTGTAGCCGCCGCTCGAATCCGGCGTCAAGGTGCCAAGACCGGTGGCGACGACAACTCCTGTGAGCACGTTCCCGTCGTTGATCGCCAGCGTCACGCGGATCTCGTTGCCTTCCTCGGCCTCCACGTAGTCCGAGCCGGGCGCAAGGCCTTGCCCTTGCAGCGTACCGTTGACGTAGACGTCGAAGGTGTATTCGGTTATGCCGGAGTAGGATTTGTTGCCATTGATCTTATAGCGCTTGACCGAGGTGTCGGCCGCCACGGTGATGGCGGCGCTCTCGCTGCGCGCTTCGGCCTTGCTTTCTCCGAGCGTGTTCGTCACCACGCAGTAATAGTGGTAAGTCATGCCCGGGGGCAAGTTCGGCGTGTAGGCCGCCGTGGCGCGCGCGGGTTGGACCAAGCTGCCGCCGGTATTGCCGGACACCGTGTTCCGATACCAGGTGTAGCCGAGCGTGCCGCCGTCCGTCACGGAGGCCGTCACGGACAGGGGCGCGGCCGTGCCGCCCGCCGCGTAGCTCGCGCTCTGCGGCTGGACCGTGATCCGGGGCGCCGCCGCCTCCTGCGCCTGCGCCTGCGCGCTCTCTTTGAAGACGGCGGATATGGAAGGCGCTTCCCGCCCGTACACGGTATAGGTCCCGTCTTCGTTGTCACGCAGGCCCACGAGCGTGAACGTATCGAGCTCGTAGCCCGGGTCCGGCGTCGCTTGGATGCGCAGGATGTCGCCGCCGCGCACAATCTCTCCGCTCTCGATGGCGGCGTTGCCGCCTACCCGGCTGACGGAGAGCGTACCGTTAGCCGGGGAGCTAAAAGACAGTGTATAGGCAAAGGCCGCGACGATGCTGTGCGTGCCCGTTTCCGTGTCCGGGAAGGCATAGGTGATGCTCTTCTCGCCGCGCGGATCGGCCTCGCCCGTCAGGGGGATCCCGTCCACGCATACGGTGTCTATGACGTAGCCGTCCGCTTCGGCCGCAACCGTGAAGACGTCCGTGTCCGCGTCAACCGTCACCGAGCCGCCGTAATTGGCGAAGTGGTTCACGGTAAGGGCGCCGCCCGAGGTGGTATGGGTGTTCCCGACGAGGGGCTCTTCGGGCTCGGACGGGGTGTCTTCTTCCTCGTTCCCGCCGGAGGGCTCTTCGGGCTCGGGCGGGGCGCCGTTCGTGATGTTCAGCTGTCCGAAGGCCGGGACGGGAAAGGTCATCTGCGATGGATAGACGATCTCACCGTCGATCCGCACCGTTTTGTTCGGATCGTCTTTGATTGTGTAATAATTGTACGGTGTACGACCCGTCGAGGCGTCGATGGCGATAGGGTTTACGGGATTTATTTCGCAGAAAGCACTCGAGCTTGCCGTGCTGCGCATATAGATGCCGTATTGCGCCGAGTAGGGTACACCTTCTTGCGGTTGCCATTCGTGACCGGTATTGCCGGTTATGCTTCCGCCGTTGATATACACGTTTGCCTTGCTCGAGTGCACGCCCGATGGGGAACCACTGGTACCTGTCAGCGTAACGGCGTAGTTGTTTCTGATTGCGCCGCCGTTCATCGTCAATGTGGTTTTGCTTGCGTCAGTATCACCGCGCAGCATAATGCCCGCACATACGTTACCTGGGCCAAGAGCATAATTGTTTTGAATGATTGCGCCTTCATTCAGAATAATATGGCCTTCCGCGACCGTGGCATTTATACCTCCCGCTCCGACGCTGAGCGGCCCACCTATTGACGTAATACCCTCCGGTGACAGTTCCCGGTTGTTTCCGTCCAGCGTTATGTTCTCCAATGTGACGGTGGCGCCGCCTTTCACCAACACGATCTCATTGAAGCCGCTCACGGCGCGCAGCAGGGTACCCCCGCCCCGGAACAGGACGTGGCCGCTTGTCACGGAGATGGTGCCCTCCACCCGGACCGTACCGCTCACATCTACGACGACGGGCGCGTCCGCCGTGCCGCCCGTAATCTCCAAGGCCTTGACGGTATCGCCGCCGGACCAGGTCACGCTGTCTGCGACGGCGCCCGCGTGTTCGGTTTCGGCGAATATCGCGGGCGTCGCCGCGGTACACAGCAGCGAAACAACAAGCAAAACGGCGGTTATATGCCGTCTGAAAGGTTTTGACATCTCTTTGTCCTCAAAAAAGCCGCATGTAAGACGGCGGGCGATACCGCCGATCTTACATGCGACATGCGGTGAGATTTAACGGTTTTCTTTCAGTATCAGGGCGTTGTTGGGGTCGAGTCCAACAACAAAGCCGCCGCCCGCGTATGTGACCGCAGCGGCGTCATGGGAGTTCAATTGATAATCCGCCGTGCCCCACGCCACAACAAGCCCGTCGGACGGCACATTGCTTTCGACCACGATGCCGCTCGATACGGCGGAGCCTATGGTGATCTGCGCCCCATTGTACAGCCAGACCGTGCCGGTAAGCGTTATGACCTGATCGGGACCCGCAAAGAGCGTAAACGCGCCGCCGGTGCCGGCGGTGAACCTGACGCTGTTGCGCGTGCCCGCGACGCTCGAGCGGTTCAGCGTGAGATTGCCGCCCGCCTCCACGTCTATGCCCACGGCGCAGTCTTGGACGCCCGCGTTGTTGCGCAGCGTGAGGCTGCCGCCGTCTTCCACGATAAGCGCGGTGTCGATGTTGGCGCTGCCGCTCTTGCCGCTGATCAGCAGGCCGCCTATGAGCAGCGCGCCGTCGTCAGCCACCACAAACATGGGGCCGGTCGTGCTCGCGTTTGTCCAGTTGACCGGGATCGCGCCCGCCAGCGCCCTCTGGCCCGTCGTGACCGTGATCGTGTCCATGACGGAGATGCTGACATCGGGATCGGTGGACATGGCCGCGACCCCCAGGGCCTTCTCGAGGGTCGCCACGGGATCCGTGGGGGTGCCGCCCGTGTTGTCATCGTCCCCGTTGCCGCTCAGGTAGATGGTCGAATAGTTGTTGGGCGTGCCGCCGCCACCCGAGGGGCTGGGGGCCGGCGCGTTGTAGGTCAGGTCCGGGTAGCCGCTCATACCCTGTATCCAAGCGTCCCCGAAGCCGAGGTCGATGCTGTTGGCGTTCAGCGTGTCGAGGAATTCGCCGCTTTGCAGGTATTCTGCGTCTTCTATAGTCCCCACCACGGCAAGGCTACCGTGGTGGTTGAGCTCCTCCAGCGAGTACACCAGCGTCGACCTGCCCTCGTCCTGGCCTATGATGGGCGCGTAGTCGTCGTAGCCGCCCAGCAGATCGCCCGTGTCGTAGCAGTTTGTGACGGAGGAGAGGGCGTTCTGGAAGCCGACGATGCCGCCAAACCAGCGGCCGTCCGCGCTGCTGATGTCGGCCGAGTTGTAGCAGTTGATGATGACGCCGGTTTCCGTGGCGACGTTGTTGTCGCCGTTGCGTCCCGCAATGCCGCCCGCGCCGTTCTTGCCGCTGACGACGTTGCTGATGGGGCCGCTGTTTGAGGATGTGCCGATTGCGCCCGCGTTCTCACCCGTGATGCCGCCGACCTTGGAGTGACCCGCTATGGCGGCGGTGTTGGTGCAGTTGGCGATGACGCCCACGGGCGTATCGCCGTCGGGATCGGGATAGAGATGGTTGTTGAAGCCCGCGATGCCGCCGATGTTGTAGCAATAGCTGCTTCCGGTCACGATCGTGTTGTTCGTGACTTTGTTGATCGTGCCGCTGTTGTAGGCCACCACGCCGCCCGTGGCGTCATTGGGCTCGCCTTGCGCGCCCATCACCGATACGCTGCCCGAAACCGTCAGATCCTCTATCGTGCCCGTGGGCGAGAGGTAGCCGAAGAGGCCCGTGCCGTTGGTCGTGGATTTGCCTATCGTCACGCCGGCGATCCCATTGCCGGCGCCGTCGAAGGTGCCCGCAAACTTATGGCCGCCGACGACGGCGGGGCTGTAGTTGGTTTTCAGATCGGCCACGATTGTGGCCTCCCCGATGGGTACCGTCCAGTAGTGCGCCGAGAGGTCTATGTCGGCGCCCAGGGTGATGGTGACGCCCGTGAAGGGAACGGGCGTGCTGTCGTACATCCCGTTGGTCAGTACGGACAGGCCCGCAAGTTCCGCCGCCGTGCCTATGGTGTAGGCGGTGGCTGTGGGATTGGACGTGTACCAAGTCGTGTCGTAGTTGCCGCTGTCCGTCCAGTTGCCGCTCGCCGCGCTCGCGCTCGCGGGCAGGCCCGCGAAGAGGGCGAGAAGAAGGAAGAGGGCGGTCAGTGCGGATAGAGTTCTTTTCTTCATGAATTTGTACATCTTATTTGCTCCTTACAAATCTCTGTTGATCTTTGTCGGATACGGATGACGCCAAAGAGCCGTGAAAAGACATGGGGCGCGCTATCCGCCGCGCGCACGGGCCGGCAGAATGAAGCTTCTTCGTTTTTCGTGCATGTTGCCACGGGCCTCCTTTCTCGTATTGCGGCACGCTTGCCGCGCCTATTTGGGTTTGCGTGTTTGTCACACGCTTGCGTATATATATATGTAAACCCGCAAGGGGTTTTGACCAAAACAAAGGCCGCCGCGTTCCCCATCCCACGCTTGGGATGCGAAAGAGCGCGACGGCCGGATTCCACGATAGGCCATGCGCCGGCATGCGCCGGCGATCCGACAGGTCACCCTCTTTCTATACGGATACGGATGCGGGACGCGCCTTCGGCGCTTCGATGCCGGACAGGCCGGGATCGAAAATCCGTTCCGCGAAGGCCGGCAAAGCCGGCCCCGCGGGCATTTCAGCCCGGGCGCTCACGGACCGGCGGCAGGGGCATCGCCGCCGGCGGCCCGATTTCCTCCGCAGGGGTTCGAAATCGGGCGGCGCTCAGAAGGGACAAGTGCTTGATTTATTTGATTTTTATATATCATATCACACTTTTTCGGGAATGTATGTTGCCCGGGCAACATTTTTGAAATTTTTTTTATTTTTTTTAAATGCGCGCAAATCGGCCCACCGGAACGCCCCCATGGGTTTTTGCGCGCGCGGCCCCGCGCGCCCCGAGGGGAATGGGAAGAAGTGGGCGTGCGCAGTAAAGTTTTGGATTTTGCGTCTATGCAAGCGCAAAAAAGCATGATATACTATCCGACATAAGAGCGGATCTGTTTACACGTGCAACGCACGGAAGGGGAGGCGGCGGCGATGCGGAGCATTCTATCCTATACGACGGAGATCGACGATGTGGAACGCGCGGTCGAGGAGGTGAAAACGCGGCTTGGGCCGGGCGGGCCGCCGGAAAAGAATACCGTGGGCATCCTCGCATGCCACTATGAGTTTGCGCTGTCGGGCGTCGTAAAGGCCCTGTGCGAGGCGCTGCCCTTTCCCGTGCTCGGCGCCATCACCTCCGCGCAGGCCGTGCCCGAGGCGGCGAGCGAGCTGCTCCTTACGCTCATGGTCCTGACAAGCGACGAAGCCGAATTCGTGATCGCGCGCACGGATCCCCTGCGCGGCGCGCCCGCCGGCATCATCGCGCGGTGCTACGCGGAAGCGGCCTCCGGCCGCGAAGAAAGGCCCGCGCTGATCCTCGCGTATGCGCCGTTCATGGTGGAGAATTCCGGGGACGAATACGTGATCGCGCTCACGGAGGCCTCGGGCGGCGCGCCCTGCTTCGGCACGCTGGCGGTCGACGACACCGCCGATTTCTCCAAGTGCTTCATGATCCACGACGGCGCGCATTACAACGACCGCATGGCGATGCTTCTGATCTACGGCGATATCAAGCCCAAATTCTTCATCGCAACCATCTCGCCGGACAAGATCCTCGGCAAGAGCGCGCTCGTCACAAAGAGCGCGGGGCACATCCTCATGGAGGTCAACGATAGGCCCGTCGTGGAATACTTTGAGGATCTCGGCCTGACGGAGGCGAGCGAAACGGCGTATGCGATGACGTCCCTGCCCTTCATGCTCGACTACGGCGACGGCACGCCGCAGGTGTCCAAGGTGTTCATCGGCCTGTCGCCCGAGCGCCACGCGATCTGCGCGGGCGCGATGCCCGAGGGCGCCACGCTCTACATCGGCGTGTTTGACAAGGACGACGTGCTGTTCACCACGGGGGAGGCCGTCGAGAGGGCCCTCGCGGAGGCCGCCGGCGCGTCGGGGCTCCTGATCTACTCCTGCATCTCGCGGAGCATGTCCCTGGGCGCGGAACATCTGCTGGAGCTCAAGCTGATCAGGGACAGGCTCGCGCCCCGGCTGCCCTTCATGATGGCATACTCGGGCGGCGAGATATGCCCGACCCGCGTATCGGATGCGAAGGCCATCAATAGGTTTCACAATAATGCGTTCGTCGCCTGCGTCTTTTGATTGGTGACTACGCAAACGCCACGCCATTTTTGCCCGGCTCGGAACCTGCCGGCCTATATTGGCTTCCTCACGTAGCTTCGAGTACGCTGCGGGAGCCAAATAGGCCGGCAGAACCCGATCCGAACAAAGCTATCGCGGCGTTTGCGTAGTTTTGATTGAACCTTCTAAAGCTAAGCGGTAATTTTGATTGGTTGTCACGCAAACGCCACGCGCTTGAGAGATGGAAACGAAATTGTCCCCGCAAGAAGAGAACGCCGCGCTTCAAAACGAAGTAAAACAACTGAAGATGCAGGTTTCAAAGCTCTCGCGCGAGCTTCGCGTGTCGCACAGCCTCCACGAGAAGATAGCCAAGATGCTTGAAGCCAAGGATACGCTCGGCGTCGCGCTTTCGGCGGAGAACGCGAAGCAGCGCGCCTACACGGACATGCTGATCGAGAGCTGCCCGAGCATCATCGCGCTCCTGGACGATTCGAACCGCATCGTGTTCTGCACGAGGGCTCTGCTCACGGCCGCCGGCACGCCAAACTTCGACTACGTCAAGAACCACACCTTTGAAGAGGTGTTTTCGCGCTATTTCAAGCCCGAGAGCATGGCGGCCCTGCAGGACGCCATAGAGGCCGTGAGCGTCTACGGCCGGACGATCACCTATCACGATTGGGCGGATTTTTCCGGCGACGAGCGGGAGCGATACTACGCCATCGAGCTGCGGAGCGTCGGCAGCGCGGGCGGCGCCGCGGGGATTACGGCGGGCGTATTGGCCGTAATGGTGGACTTGACCGACTTCCTGCGCGAGAAGCAGCGCGCCGAGGCCGCCAACAGCGCCAAATCCGACTTCCTTGCGAACATGAGCCACGAAATCCGCACCCCGATGAACGCCATCATCGGCATGAGCGAGATGCTTGCCCGTTCCGAGCTGGACGCGCGGCAAAAGAAGTATCTCGACGATATACGCAAGTCCTCGCAATCGCTTCTCGTCATCATCAACGACATTCTGGATTTTTCAAAGATCGAGGCGGGCAAGCTCGAGATTGTCAAGACGAATTACAATCTGCGCGCCATGCTCGACAACCTGCATTCGATCTTCAAGCTGCTCTGCCAAAACAAGCGCCTCGATTTCGTCTACGAAGCGGAAGACGCGGTCCCCGCGACGATCAACGGCGACGAGAACCGCCTGCGCCAGATCCTCAC
>JAITLA010000071.1 GCA_031278145.1 Eubacteriales Family XIII. Incertae Sedis bacterium | reverse complement strand
TTGCGGCGCGTCCAAGGCGCGCAGCACGGCGTCGCGCGTGAAGGCCGTGAAATCCACGGCGCGCGCGGCCGCGAGCACGTCGTTCATCAGAGTGGGGTCCGTCCGTTCCATGTCGTCCAAGTAGGACATAACGTCCGCATCGCCCGTATTATGCCACATATCGTCTTTCCTATCCTCCGGTTTTGACCGCATGCTTAGAGTATACACCCTCGCGCATGCATGTCAATAGTTACTGTTCAAAGGTTCAATCAAAACTATTCAAACCCCGCGATTGTTTTGTTCGGATCGGGTTCTGAGGGCGATTTTGGCTCCCGGAGCGTACTCGAAGCTACGTGAGGAAGCCAACACTCGGCTTTGCCTCGTTCCTCCGGTCGCTGCGCTCTCTTCGCTGTCCGTTTTTCCATTGCGGCTGAAGCCGCGGAAAAAAGGCAATAATCGTAATCAGGTTCCGAGCCGGGCAAAAAAGGTGTGGGGTTTGAATAGTAACCCTTCGAGCGCGCGCGATCATTTTTCCCTTGCTTTTTTCAAACGATAAGGTATACTGTAACTGCAATACCGGCCTCGCGCGGGCGGCCCGCCGCGCGGCCCGGCATACGGAAGCGGAGATTGTCAAGGGAAGCGGTCCGGCGAGGGCTCCGTTGCTCTCGTCGGCGCGAAGCAAAAGGAGGAGGGTACCGTATGGATGTGGGCTTTTGGGCGGTCGTGCCGCCCTTGCTGACGATTGTCCTCGCGATTGCCACGAAGGAAGTGCTGATGTCGCTCTTCATAGGCGTGTACGTCGGCTGCTTGATCATCATGAGCTGGAACCCGCTCGGGGCCTTGGAGAAGATGGTTGAGCTCATTGTCGGGACCTACGACGAAACGGGGGACTTCGTGCTCTCGGGCGCGCTCTCCGACCCGTGGAACGTGCAGGTCCTGATCATCGTGACGCTGCTCGGCGGCCTGATCGGGCTCATGGTCCGCTCCGGTGGCTCCAAGGCCTTCGGCGATCTGCTCGGGAACCGGATCAAGAGCAGAGCCGGGGCGCAGATCTCCACCTGGCTCATCGGTATCATCATCTTCTTCGACGATTATTTCAACGCCCTCACGAACGGCGCCGTCATGCGGCCCATATCCGACAAATACGCCGTTTCGCGGGAGAAACTCTCCTACATCATCGACTCGACCGCGGTCGGCATCTGCCTTATCGTGCCGCTGTCCAGCTGGGTCGCCTTCGTCTGCTCCCTGATTGCCGAATCCTACGACTCCGCGGGGCTTACGGGCGATCCCTTCGCCGCGTTTTTGCGGGCGATCCCCTACAACTATTACGCGTGGCTCTCCATCTTCATGGTGCTCTTCGTCGTGCTGTTCAAGCTGGACTTCGGCCCCATGGCAAAGGCGGAGAAAAGGACGCAGGAAACGGGCCGGCTCTGCGACAAGACCTTCAGCGGCGGCGGCGCGGACGACGACGATTTTTCCTCCATCGAGCAGATGAACGGGAAGCCCGTGGACCTGCTCGCGCCCATCATCCTGCTCGTGGTCGGCGCCATCGGCTTCATGCTGTACACGGGCGGCTTCTTTGAGAGCTTCGATCTCCTGGACGCGGTGAACAACATGGACGGCATGCTGGCGCTCACCTACGCGGTCGGCGTTTCCGTGATCTTCGCCATCGTATTCTACGCCGTCAAGCGCCTCTCCCGCGTTTCGGACTCCATCGCCGCCTTCGTCACGGGCACGAAATCCATGATCTTCGTCATCATCCTGCTGGCCTTCGCGTGGGGCATCGGCGCCGTGGGCGACGAGCTGGACACGGCCGGCTACATGGTCGCGCTCTTCTCGGGCAATGTGCCGCCCTTCCTCACGCCGCTTATCATCTTCGTGATCTCCTGCGCCATGACCTTCTCCACGGGCGCGACCTGGGGGACCTTCGCGATCATGATACCCATCGCCGTGCCGCTCGCGGTCGCGATGGATGTGAACGTCTTCGCGTGCATCACGGCGGTGATCGGCGGCGGCGGCTTCGGCAACCACTGTTCGCCCCTCGCGGACACGGCCATCCTCTCGTCCGCCGCGTCCAACATTCGCCACACGGACCACATCAAGACGCAGATCCCCTATTCCCTCGTCTGCGCCCTCGTCGCCTGCGTGGGCTATATCATCTCGGGCTTCGTGGACAGCCCCTTCCTGCCCCTGCTCGCGGTCTTCGTGATCTTCATCTGCGTGCTCATACTGCTGAACCGCCTGTTCGGCGGCCATCGCTACAGCATCGAGCGGATCGAGGCGGAAGCGGCGGCGGCCGGCGCGGAGGACGAAGGGAAAGACGCCTGATCGATTCTTGCGGGCCGACCGCCCGCTGCGGCTGCGAAGCCGCGCGGCATCGAGTTCGTTTGCGCAATGGAAACAGATTTGAGGAGGTGATGAAAATGCCCGGTTCCACATTCTGTCCCTGCACCAATACGAGCTGTGAACTGAATCCGGCCAACCACGACAAGGGCTGCGACCTCTGCATGGAGGACAGCATCAAGACAAAGGAGGTGCCGAGATGCCTGTTCATGCACGTCACGGACGACATCGACGGCGTAGACGATTGGTCCTTTGAAAATTTCGCGCGGCATATAATCGCGAAGGTCGGCGCCGGCGCGCCGTAGGTTTGGGAGAATTTCGAATCGTTGCATCGAAGCAAAGGAGGATGCCATGCGAAAGAGCTTTGAAGAGGTTTTGAAGTACACGGATTACGCCTTGGATATCATCAAGAAGCAGTCTATGACGGACGAGGAATCCAAGGCCTTCACAAAGGAAATCGTACACAATTTCGACACGCACATCAACCCCGGCTTTCTCGAATACCGCAAGGCCGCGGGCGAGGATTTCACGGTAATGGAGTGGATGGCAAACGGCGATGTATTCACGGACCTTCACGGCAATGAATACATAGACTGTCTCGGCGGTTTCGGCGTGTTCAACTGCGGCCATCGCCATCCCAAGGTCGTGGAGGCTGTGCGGGATCAGCTCGCCAAGCAGCCGCTTTCCAGCGCGGAATTGATCGACGCCAACCGCTCGCTGCTCGCGCGCATCCTCGCGGACGTGACGCCCGGAGATCTGCAATTCAGCTTCT
>JAITLA010000002.1 GCA_031278145.1 Eubacteriales Family XIII. Incertae Sedis bacterium | reverse complement strand
AGCAGCTGCGCCACGATCAGAGAGGCCAAGCCGTCCGAGATCTCCTCGCCCAATATGATGACGCGGTCCTTGAGCAGCCGCGAATAGATATCGTAAGACCGTTCGCCCCTGCTCGTCTGCTCTATGACTATCGGTACCAAGCTCATGTTGTCCGCCCTGCCTTTCACCCTTCCGAATCCGCCGCCGCTTCCATAACGGCGTTCGCAAACAGAAAATCCACCGTCTTGCGGTTTCTGACGTCATCCCCGATCATCCGCATGCCGGCGGCGCCCATGGAGGTCCGCAGCTGCGCGGGCTCCGTCTTGTACATGCTCGCCATGGTCGCGAGCTCCTTCTCGATCTCCTCCTCGCCGGCCTCGATGCCCTCCGCATCGGCTATGGCCTTGATCAGGAGCCGCGTCTTGACCTTCTTGACGGCGTCCGCGCGCATGCTCTCGCGAAAGGCCGCCGCGTCCTTGCCCGCATAGCTGTAATACTGCTCCGGCGAGAGCCCCTGATAGCGCAGCTGCTGCGAGAATTCCTCCACGAGCTCGTCCATCCGGTTCTCCACCATGACCGCGGGCAGCTCCACCTCGTTCGCGAGATAGATCTTCTCGAGCACCGCGTTTTTCATCTCGAGCTCGCTGCGGGAGATCGCCGCGTCCTCGAGCTTCGCGCGTATGTCGGCGCGCAGCGCGGCGAGGCTGTCAAACTCGCTCGCGTCCTGCGCAAACTCGTCGTTGAGCTCGGGCTTTTCCTCGGTCTTGATCTCGTGCAGCTTGCAGTGGAACACCGCTTCCTTGCCGGCCAGATCCGCGGCGTGGTAGTCTTCGGGGAAGGTGACCTTGACATCCGCCTCATCCCCCGTGCAAAGGCCCACGAGCTGTTCCTCGAAGCCCGGAATGAAGGCGGCCGAGCCGAGCTTCAAGGCTTGCCGTTCCGCCGTTCCGCCCTCGAATCGCACATCGCCCACGGAGCCGGCGTAATCCAGGAGCACCGTATCCCCGTTCTCCGCCGGCCTGTCCGCGATCACGAGCCGCGCGTTCCTGTTCCGCAGGACCTCTATCTCCTTGTCGATATCCGCCTCGGAAACCTCGTGCGCCACGGGCTTTATCGCCACGCCCTTGTAGTCGCGCGGCGTGATCGCGGGCGGCACCGTGACGGTGGCCGTGAGCGTGAAGCCCTTGCCCTTCGCAATCTCGCCGAAATGTATGCCGGGGCGATCCACGGGCTCTATGCCGAGCGCACCCAAGGCCTCGGGATACGCGTCCGCGACGAGCGCATTGATCGCGTCCTCGAAGAAGATATCCTCGCCGTAATGCGTTTCTATCAGCCGCCTCGGGGCCTTGCCCTTCCGGAAACCCGCTACGGCGAACTTGGCCTTGCTGTTCTTATATACCTCAATTTGCGCATTTTCAAATTCATCTGCGGTAAATTCGACGGAAAATTTTACGTCGTTGTCTATGCGTTCGATGTAGCTCGGTTTCATTTGCTGTTCTTCTCCATTCTGCTTTCGTTGCAAGCCCGCCCGGGCCCGCCTACAGACCCGCGAGGCGTTTGTAGCCCGCGAGGCGCTCCCGCGCGTCCGCCTCGGTCGCGGCGAACAGACCCTCCGCCGTGTCCGGGAACTCGCCGGCCAGTGCCGCATAGCGCGTTTGCCCCATGATGAAATCCCGGAAGCTGCCCGTCGGATCCTTGGAATCCAGCGTGAAGGGATTCTCGCCCGACCGCTTCTTCTGCGGGTTGTAGCGGAAGAGATGCCAATAGCCGGCCGCCACGGCCTCCTTGATATTCTCCTGCGACTTGCCCATGCCCTTCCGCAGGCCGTGGTTGATGCAAGGGGCGTAGCAGATGATCAGCGAGGGTCCGTCGTAGCTTTCCGCCTCGATGACGGCCTTCAGGAACTGGTTCTTGTCGGCGCCCATGCCGACCTGCGCCACGTACACGTAGCCGTAGGACATGGCCATCATGCCCAGATCCTTCTTCTTGACGCGCTTCCCGGAGGCGGCGAACTTCGCGATGGCCGCGACCGGCGTGGACTTGGACGCCTGCCCGCCCGTGTTGGAATACACCTCCGTGTCGAAGACGAGCACGTTCACGTTCTCGCCGGAGGCCAGCACGTGATCGAGGCCGCCGTAGCCGATGTCGTAGGCCCAGCCGTCGCCCCCGAGCGTCCAGATCGACTGCTTGACGAGATAATCCCGCCGCGCGCGGATCGCGTCCATCGCCTCCCGCGCCACCGCGTCCGCGCACGCTTCCTCCGCGAGGGCGGCCTCAAGCCGCTCGCTCGCGGCGCGGGAGCGCGCGCCGTCGTCCTTGTCCGCCAGCCAGCCCTCGGCCGCCGCCTTGAGCGCGGGCGAAACGTCCGCCCGCAGCAGCACGCCCAGGCTGTCCGCGATCTTCTCGCGCATCTGCCGCGTGGCCAAGGCCATGCCGTAGCCGTACTCGGCGTTGTCCTCGAAGAGGGAGTTGGCCCAGGCGGGACCCCGGCCGTTCGCGTCCTTCGTATAGGGCACGGACGGCGCCGAGGCGCCCCAGATCGAGGAACAGCCCGTCGCGTTGCCGATGATCATCCTGTCGCCGTAGAGCTGCGTGATCAGCTTGATGTACGGCGTTTCGCCGCAGCCCGCGCAGGCGCCGGAAAACTCGACGTAGGGCATCGCAAACTGGCTGCCCTTCACCGTTTCCTTGCTCATGAGCCCGTCCTTGACGCGCACCGTCATGCCGTAATCCCAGTTCGCGGCCTCCCCGCGCAGCTCGCCCAGGGGCGCCATTTCGAGCGCCTTCACCTTTGACGGGCAGATGTCCGCGCAGTTGCCGCAGCCCAGGCAGTCGAGCGGCGAGATCTGCATGCGGTACGCAAGGCCCTCGAGGCCCTTGCCGGACGCGGCAATCGTCGCAAAGCCCTGCGGCGCGGCCGCCTGTTCCGCCTCGTCGAGCAGGATCGGGCGGATGGCCGCGTGCGGGCACACGAAGGCGCACTGGTTGCACTGGATGCAGGAATCGCTCTTCCAGCGCGGGACCTTGACGGCGACGCCGCGCTTCTCGTAGGCTGCGGTGCCGGACGGGAAGCTCCCGTCCTCCCGGCCCGCAAACGCGCTGACGGGCAGGGAATCGCCCTCTTGCCGGTTCATCGGGATCAGGATCTCCTCGATGAAGGCCGGCAGCGCGCCGCGCGCGGCGGCCTCGTCCTCGTCCGCGGCCTCGGCCCACTCGGCGGGGACCGCGATCTCCCGGATGCTCTCTATGCCGCGATCCACCGCGGCGAAATTCATGTCGAGGACCTTTTGGCCCTTCTTCTCATAGGCCTTCACGATGCCGTCCTTCAGCTCCTTCACGGCCTCGTCCAAGGGGATCACGTTCGTCAGCTTGAAGAAGGCGGCCTGCATGACCATGTTGATCCGGCCGCCGAGCCCGATCTCCTCGGCGATGCGCACGCCGTCCAGCGTGTGGAACCTGATCCGCTTGCGCGCGATGGCGCGCTTTACGCCAGCCGGCAGCTTCCGCGAGAGCTCCGCCTCGGACCACAGGCAGTTCAGCAGGAAGATGCCGCCCTCCTTGAGGTCCTTCAGCATATCGTACTGCGTCAGATAGGCCTGATTGTGGCAGGCCACGTAATCCGCGCGGTTGATCAGATAGGTGGATTTGATCGGGTGCCGGCCGAAGCGCAGATGCGAGATGGTCACGCCGCCGGACTTCTTCGAGTCGTAGGCGAAATAGCCCTGCGCGTACAGCTCCGTGCTGTCGCCGATGATCTTGATGGCGGTCTTGTTGGCGCCGACGGTGCCGTCCGCGCCGAGGCCCCAGAACTTGCAGTTGATCGTCCCCTCGGGCTCGGTCGACAGCAGCGGATCGTAGCGCAGGGAAGCATGCGTCACGTCGTCCTCTATGCCCACCGTGAAATTGTTTTTGGGCGCGGCGCTCTCCAGGTTTTCGTAGACCGCGACGATCATGCCGGGCGTCGTGTCCTTGGAGCCGAGGCCGTAGCGGCCCCCGTATATCTCGGGCGCGTCCTTCCCGCCGTAGAGCAGCGTCTTCAGATCCTGGTAGAGCGGGTCGCCGAGGGCGCCCGGCTCCTTCGTCCTGTCGAGGGCGCAGATCCGCTTCACGGTCTTCGGCAGGACGGCCAGGAAGCTCTCGCCGACGAAGGGCCTGTAGAGCCTAACCTTGATCAGGCCGACCTTCTTGCCCTTCGCGAGAAGCGAGCTGAGGCTTTCCTCTATCGTTTCGCAGACGGAGCCCATCGCGACGACGACGTGCTCCGCGTCGGGCGCGCCCACGTAGTCGAAGGGCTTATAGGCGCGGCCCGTCAGCCGGCCGATTGCCTCCATGTATTCCGTGACGACGGCGGGCAGCTTGTCGTAGAAGGGATTCGCGGCCTCTCGCGCCTGGAAGAATATGTCCGGATTCTGCGCCGTGCCGCGGATCACGGGATGCTCGGGATTCAGCGCGCGGTCGCGAAAGGCCTGCACCGCGCCGTGATCGACCAGCCCGGCCAGATCGTCGTAATCGAGCGTTTCTATCTTCTGCACCTCGTGCGAGGTCCGAAAGCCGTCGAAGAAGTGCAGGAAGGGCACGCGCGACTTGATGGCCGACAGATGCGCGACGGCGCCGAGGTCCATCACCTCCTGCACCGATCCCGACGCGAGAAGCGCAAAGCCCGTCTGCCGCACCGCCATGACGTCCGAATGATCGCCGAATATGCAGAGCGCGTGCGCGGCCAGCGTGCGCGCGCTGACGTGGAAGACCCCGGGCAGTAGCTCGCCGGCGATCTTGTACATGTTCGGGATCATGAGCAGCAGCCCCTGCGAGGCCGTGAAGGTCGTCGTCAGCGCGCCCGCCGCCAGAGAGCCGTGCACGGCGCCGGCGGCGCCGGCCTCCGATTGCAGCTCCGCGACCCGCACCGTCTGATTGAAGATGTTCTTTCTGCCGTAGGCGGCCCACTCGTCCACCACCTCGGCCATCGTGGACGAAGGCGTGATCGGATAGATCGCGGCCACCTCCGTGAACGCATAGGATATATACGCGGCGGCGGTATTGCCGTCCATTGTTTTCATTTTAGACATTTGTTGCACTCCTCCTCAACGATTCCAACACGCACGTACATGGTGCCGGTTGCGCACGGCCCACCCGAATCAGGCCTGCCGATGCGCGCGCAGGGACAAGCGTCCGCATATCTCCTGCGCTATTCGGTCGAGCGGCAGCTGTTTGACCACCGCACCCGTATTGTAAGCGACCATCGGCATGCCGTAGACGACACAGCTCGCTTGGTCCTGCCCTATGGTGTGGGCGCCCCTCTCCCGCATCTTCAAAAGCCCCTTGGCGCCGTCGGCGCCCATACCCGTAAGGATGACGCCGATTGCGTCAGCCCCGGCGACCTCAGCCGCCGAATCGAACAGAAAATCCACCGAGGGCCTGTGGCCGCTGACCTTCTCCATCTCGATCAGCCTGACCGAATACCCGCGCGGCCCCCTTATGAGCTTCATCTGGCAATCGCCGCCCGGCGCCAGGAGCGCAAGCCCCGGACGCAGGATGTCGTTGTCCTCCGCCTCCCGCACCTCAAAGGCGCAGGCCTTGTTCAGGCGCTCGGCGTAGAGCTTCGTGAAGCCGCCCGGCATATGCTGCACCATGACCGTGCCCGGGATGTCCGCCGGCAGCTTCGTCAGGACGTTGAATATCGCCTCCGTCCCGCCCGTGGACGCGCCCACCGCGAGCAGCTGCCGCCCGTTCGGCGTGCGCGTGATGCGCAGGTGCGCCTCGCCCGCGTCCGGCTGCGGGCGCGGGAGCGGCCGCGCCTGCGGCGCGGGCTTGAATTTGGAGGCCACATCCACATCCGCCGCGATCTTGATCTTCGCGATCATGTCCGCCGCGTAGATCTCCATCGCGCCCGGCCCCGCGCTCGGCTTTGCGACGAAATCAACCGCCCCCGCGGCGATTGCGTCAAAGACGGCGGCGGCCAGAGAGCTGCTCACGATGACGGGCAGCGGATACTGCGGCAAAAGACGCCGCAGGAAATCGATGCCGTTCATCTTCGGCATCTCGACGTCGAGCGTCATAACGTCGGGCTTTTGCGCGATGATCTTGTCGCGCGCGTCGAAGGGATCCGCCGCCGTACCGACAACCAGAATATAGGGATCCTTCCGCAGCTCCCGCGCAAGCGCCTCGCGAAACAGGACGGAATCGTCAACGATCAAGACCTTGATATTTGACATCATATGTTTTTACCGTTACTACGCACTCAGCACGCCATTCTTGCCCGTTCGCTTACGCGCCCCCAAACATTCGTTCGGGACAAGCGGCTACGCGTGCCCGGATCGGAACCCGCCGGCCATGCCCAAGGCCGCTCCGCTCGCCCGCGGGCGAAAACGCGATGCGAAAAGGCGATCTACTCGTCCTCGCTCGGCAGCATGCCGGCAAACTCGTCGCCCAGCAGCAGCTTTTGGCAGTCCAGGAGCAGCTGTATCCTCCCGTTGATCTTGCCGATGCCCATGATATATCTGTTCTCGAAGCCGATGCGGTTGGCCGGGGGCGCCGCGATGTTTTCATCCTCTATCGTCAGCACCTCGTCCACGTTGTCCACGATCAGGCCCACCGATATGTCGCCGATCTCGATCACGATCACGCAGGTCCTGTCGTTGTACTCCGCCGGCTCCTTGCCGAACTTCAGCCGCACGTCTATGACCGGGATGATCTTGCCGCGCAGATTGATGATGCCCTTTATGTAGTCCGGCACATTCGGCACGATTGTTATGGACTGGATGCCTATGATCTCGACGATGTATTCAATCGGCAGGCCGTAGACGTCGTTCACCAGGGTGAAGGTGAGAAAACGCCCGTGCAGGGTGTCCTCTTCCCGCAATTCTTCCTTTATCTCTTCAAAGTTTTCCGCCATCTGCATATTTCCCCTTTCTGTGGATTCGCGATACCTCGCTTTCGCACGCCCGCGCCGAGGCCCGGGCGCCGAAGCGGCGCGCGATCACAATTCATGCGTCGATCTGCCTATCGATTGCACCTTCATAATACCCGTCGCCAAGTCGAAAAACACGGTCCGGCCGTAATCCCTGCCCGTATCCTCGGCGATGATCGGAATGCGGAGCGCCGCCAGCGCGGCCTTGACGGCCTTGACGTTGCGCTCGCCTATATTGCCCATGGCGCCCATCGCCGGCGTCGCGAACATCTGCGCGCCGCCCGCGATCTTGGCCGTGAGCATCCCCGCCCCCATGTTTTTGAGGGTGCGCGCGATATCGACGACGGCCGTGTCCGCAAACTTCATTCTGTTGGTTTCGCCCTTCGGCGCCATGCCGCTCTCCGGCAGCATGATGTGCGAAAGGCCGCCGATCTTCTTGGCACTGTCGTAGAGGCAGATGCCCACGCAGGATCCGAGCGCGTATGTCACGACAATATCGGGCGCGCGCGATACGGCGCAATCCGAAATGCCCACTTTTTTTAACTCGCTCATCCCTCGATTCCCAATCTTCCCATAATGCGCTGTAGCGTGTCCACCTCCGCAAACATGATCACGTTGCTGTTCAACTGCCGATCCCCCGCGGAGAAGCCTTCCTCTATGAACATGACCTTATCGCCCACAGCGCCGAACTCGATGATGGGAACGGACAGGATGGCCCCCGCCATATCGATTGCGATATAAGGCACGGACAGATCTATCTGAAGCCCCGTAAGCAGGGCGATGGAATTCACGTAAGCCGAGCCCAGTATATTGCCGATCTCCTTGATCGCGGAGAGCTTCATCTCGCTGAGGCCTTCCTCGGCGGGCGTGTCGTCCTGCACGAGGATGCTCGTGATGTTCTGCGCATCGTCCATGCTGAGCAGGAACATGATCATGCCGCCCGCTTCGCCCGAAAAATTCAAAAGCACGCCGACCGTCATCGCCTCGGCGCCGCCCATCGCGTTCAGCGCCGTGTCGAAATCCGTGATGCGCACCGTCGGCAGGCGGATGCCCACCTCGGCGTTCAGGATCATACCGAGCGACGTAGCCGCGTTGCCCGCGCCTATATTGCCGATCTCCCGCAGCACATCTATGTGCGTGTCGTTAAGCTCTTCGTAATTGTTGATCAACTGACAATCCTCCCGTCATTCATTCAAATCATCTATAATCTCATGCCGCGGCGAATCCTTCACGCGCAGGCAGGCCCTCGTCAGCGCGGCCATGACGTCGAGCTCGTTCTGCCGCTTGTAGACCTCGAGCTGCGTGTATTGCTTGCCCTCGTCCGTGGTGACGTACTTGGTGGGCAGGGCGTTCAGCGCCAGCGCCAGCACATTCCCCGTGCACACGGGGCAGGTGCAAACGTCCATGCGCTCCATCACCGAGGGCAGCAGCTCCTTCGTCAATATCTCGGAGAGATTGATCAAGCTCCTGCTCTTGTGCAGCAGGGAGTTTTCTATCTGAATCTTCTTCTCCCGCCGCTTGTCCTCTTCCCGAAGCAGGTCGATATCGGATTTTCTCAATGCTCTCACCTCGTCGTACACCGAGGTTTCGGGGCGAGGCCTTGCGGCGGGCGCCTCGGCGGGCCTTGCGGCGGGCGCCTCGATGGGCCTTGCGGCGGGCGCTTCGGCGGGCCTTGCGGCGGGCTTCTCATACGGCGTTCCGTCGGGGATCGACTCCACGGCAAGCGCATGCGGCGGCGCCTCGGGCGGCGGAGGGGCTTCGGGAGCGGCGTCCCCGGGCGCGTCCGCAAAATCCGCGAGATCCTCCTTGGATTCCCGGGGCGACAGGGAAACGGAGCGGCTCCGCGGCTGTCTGAGCCGCACGGGCTCCTTGATCTCCGCCTCCGGCTCGATCTCGATCTTCAGCTTGGTCTTATAGAGAAGCGAGCTGCTGTCCGAAAGCAAGGTGGCCTCCGCCGATTCGATGCCGCCGGTCCCGCTTTCGGGCGCGCCCGCAGACACGACGCCGTCCTTTGTAATGAGTTTCATCACATGCTCCGTCTTGTTATCTCTTCTTGCCATGCAGCTTCATCCCTTTCTCCGCGATCAGCTCGTCGACAAACACGAGATAATCCTTGGCCGCGTTGCATCTCGGCGCGTAATCGAACAGACTTCCGCTCTCGTGCGCGGGAAACTCCGCCACGGCCACGGAGGCTCGAATCTTCGCCTTGAATACCTTGGTGTGGAGTTCCTTTGCGATGACGCCCGCCATCTCCTCGACGTCCCGCGTCAGGATCCGCCTCCTATCATATTTGTTCAGCAAAATGCCAAGGACCTCTATCCTCGGATTGTAGATGCTCTTCACCAGTTCCACCGTTTCCCTGAGCTGTGAGATGCCCATGAGGCTCAGGATCTCGGGGATCATCAATATGATCAACGCGTCGGTCGCGGTATAGGCATTGACGGTCAAGATATTCAAGGCCGGCGGCGTATCGATGATGATGTAATCGTAGTCGTCCTTCACGGGGGCCAAGCCCCTCTTCAGCAGCGTTTCCCGGCCGATCATCGAAAATTCGAGCTCGGCGCCGGAGAGCAGGATGTTTGAGGGTATGATGTCGATGCCGTTCTTGTTCTGAACGATATCCGCGGCGGACCGCGCGCCCTTCATCAAATCGTAGACCGTGGGGCTCGTTTCGGTATCGGCGCCCAGGCAAAAACCGAAATTGCCCTGCGGGTCGAGATCGATCCCGAGCGTCTTGAAGCCCTTCTTCGCGAGGCCCGTAATCAGCGCGCTCGCCGTGGTCGTCTTGCCGACGCCGCCTTTTTGGTTCGTGATCACGATTGTCTTGGCCATAATCCTCCCCTCAGAGCTTGACATCGCGCGGATCCGCGTCGGCGTCCTTCCGCTTTTGGCGCTCCGCGAGCTGGACCTTGAACACGTATTCCGTGATCAGGCGCTCCTGTTCGGCCGTGATCCGCAGGATGCACCCGCCGTACCGAAACTTGAAGCCGATCCTGGACATCTCGACGCCGTCCACCATATGCGCCTCTATCTTCTCCTTGCGGAGAATCTGAAACTCCACCTTCAAATCCCTTTTCAACCAGGTCAGATCCAAGAAGAGCTTCTGCCGCCTGAAAAAAGGGTGATTGCAAAAAAAGCCTATGCCGCCCACGGACAGATCGCGCACGCGGATCGGCACATCGATGCGCATGGAGCGTCTGCCGGCGACGGAGAACATGCGGAAGGCCTTCGCGTCGAAGGAGGTCCTGACCTTCAGGCTTCGCCGCCTCTCCTTCTTGTCGCTCACCACCGAGAGGATCTCCACGTTGATCTGCTTCGGCAACGAGAGCGTAAGCTCGCCGTGAAGGAACTGGATGCCGTCCTCGTAATAGACGATGACATCCACCGGCGTCCGATGCGGGATCTCCATGAAGCCGACGCCGCGCAGGATCAAGCGCTCCGGCTCTATCGTCACGTTCTCGGCGGAAGCGTGATAGCCCTCATCGAGCTTCGAAATATCTACCTTTACAATTCGTTTTGCAGCTGCCATATGTACCCCTTTTTCCGCCGATCTCGTTCTTTGTCAGGCCGGATTCACCAGCCAGTCACCCCTGTCCATACAGAGCTTGCAATGCTCGAGGTTTTGGTGGTCCCGCTGCAGCGCGAGGCTGCCCGCAAACACATCCACCCCCGAATACAGGATCCTCCGGCATACGATCCTGCCGGGGAATCTCGGCATGTCCTCCCCCTTCACGCGGCGAAGCTCTTCCTCCAGGAGGCGGAGCTTCTCCCTGCGCGCCGGCAGCTGTTCCGTGAGCTGCTTGTGCAGTGCGGTGATCTCGGGCTTGTCCGATTGGCTCATGAGCAGGCGCAGCTTCGATACGTTCTCCGCGTTTGATTTGATCTCCGCCTGCAGCGCTTCGCGCTCCGCCACGAGCCGCGCCAGCGCTTCCTCGTCCACGGGCGGCTCCAACAACTCGATCCGCGTCCGTATGCCGCGTTCGTTCCCCATGTAGTTGGCGGAAAGCTCCCCAAAGACCGCCGTCCTGCCGCCCATAAGCACCGATTTGGCGCCCGACAGCGCGATATTGCCCCTACACTCCACGCTGCTGTCTATGATATAGTCCGCAAACAGGTCGCCCTCGACCTTGATCGTGCCGTTCTCGATGTAGCGCGCGCGCATGAAGCCGCCCACGGTGATGCTTCTCTGCCTACTTCCGTTGACGCCTTCCGCAACGATCAAGTTCCCTTTCACGCGCACATCCGCACTACCGATTTTTCCCTTCACGGTCAGATTGCCGCCGCATTCGACGATGAAATTCTCGTTGATGGAGCCCTTCACGACAACATCGCCCCCAAAGCGCACATTGCCCGTGGAAAGGTCCACGTCCCCCGCGATGCGCAGCTGCTCCACGACGTTTATGACCGTTCCGTTGAAGCTCACCACGCCGGCCGTCGCGGCGATCAGCTTCGTGCCGTCCTCGGACCACTCGGTATTCGTGCCGCGCGGGTTCGGGACGGCGCGGCCCGGCCGCGCGGGGATGTTGCCCCCGAACACGTTCGTGCCGTCCGTGCCCTGCGTCGGCGGCGTGATCTCGCACAGGATTTGGTCCTTCTCGACAATCTGGAAGACATCCACGTTCTTGTAGTCCACGAGCGCCGTGTCGTCGCCGCCGTAGTCCGGCTTGAATTCGTCGGAGTGCTTCACATGAAAGACCGCGGATCCGTCCGTTCCGTCCGTCGCGGGCGTGCCCCGCGCAATCGTAAACTCCGTATCGAGCAGCGGGCTCGACGCCAGCGCGCGCAGCGTGGCCTTGTCGAGGCCGAAGGAAATCCGCGCGTCCGTCGCCGCGCGCAGAAGCGCATCCTGCGTCAAGGGCTCGGGATTGCCGTCCGGCGCTTGCCCGAGGATGACACAGGCCTCCGTGTTGTCCTCGTTGATCTTGATCCTGATCGTGTATTTTCCCAATGGCCCTACCTCATCTGGTTGGCGACATCATCCATTTCGTCTATCGTCGTGAGCACCCGCGTGTTGAGGCTGAAAGCGCGCTGCGACTCTATCATCCTGACCACCTCCGCAGCGGTCGAAACCCCGGATCGCTCCAGGCAGCCGGCCTTCACGTTCGGTTCCTCCACCGCCACCGCCTCGCCCGAAACCTCGGTGGCGGCCAGCCTGTTCGAGCCCAGCAGCGAGAGGCCGTGATTGTTCGGGAAACGGAACACGCCCACGCTTTCGGGCGCGATCTCGGCGTTGCCCTCCAGCAGGATCTGCGCGCCGCTCGCGTCGAGGACGTAGTAGCCGTTCGCGTCCACCAGATACTTCGCGTCCCCGTCCACGGAATACGTGAACTGCCCGTCCCGCGTGTAGAGGATCTCGCCGTCCTCGCCGCCCGTCACGGCAAAGAAGCCATCGCCGATGACGGCCATGTCCGTCGGCACATCCGTCGTGACGAGCCCGCCCTGCGCGTAGTTGACGGCCGTATGCTCCACGCGGGAGCCGTGGCCCGTGTCCAGCATGACGCCCGCGCCGCCGTGCACCTTGGCGTACAGCAGGGTCGAAAAAGCCGCCTGCTGCGGCTTGTAGCCCATCGTGCCGATGTTCGCGAAATTGTTTGCAATCGTATTCATGTTCTGCTGCTGCCCCAGCACGCCCGAGCGCGCCGCGTAGAAACCTCTTATCATACTCCACACCATCCTTTCGATTTTTCGAACAATCGTTAGCGGTCAACCGCCCGGCCGCCGGATCGGTCTTGCCCTGCCGGGGGCCGCCGGGTACTCCACGAAGCGTCATTGCGGTATTCCAGGGCCGCGTTCTTTGCGGCCACCGCAGCGAGCACAAACGCCGCGCCCTCTGCGGCGTTGCGAAGAGCGGAGTGGAGTACCCCCGGCCCCCGGCTTGTCCGACCCAAGCGGCCTTGCTGTGTACGCCGAAGCCCTAACCGGCGCCGCAGCGAAAAATCGTCACCCTCAGCTCACGCGGCCGATCTGCGTCACAAGCGCCTCGTTCAGCTGATCGTACATCTTCACCACCTGCGTGCAGGCGTTGTACAGGTTCTGTCCCGCTATGACCCGGCTCATCTCCATGGCCGCGTTCACGTTGGCCTTCTCAATCGCGTACTGCGTGACGCGGTAGCTGCCCGCCGCCGCGGCGTCCGGCGTATCCTCGCTGCGATAGAAGCCTTGGCCCGCGTTTTCGAGCGCGCCCGTATCCTCCGGGGCGTACACCCCGACGCGCGCCACCTCCTCCCCGTCGCCGTCCGCGTAGCGGATGACGCCGGTTTCGTCCACCGTGATGCTTGCGCTGTCTAGCGTGATCGGCGAGCCGCCGTCGTCGAGCACGAGGCCCGCGCCCGGCAGCACGAGGTTCATATCCGCATCGACGCTGAACTGCCCGTTCCGCGTCAGAACCTCGCCCATGCGCTCCGAGTCGATCATGAAGAAGCCTTCCCCGACGAGGGCCAGATCCAGATCGCGTCCCGTGTTCTCGATGTTGCCCTGCGTGAAATCGGTGTATTCGTCGATGTTCGTCGTGAAGAAGGTGGCCGGCCCGATGTTCCGCCGCGGCAGAATTTGGCCGTCCCCGACGCGCGCCACCAGATGTTCCGCGAAGGAGGAGCCGATCAGAGCCTCCGCCTTGTAGCCCGCGGTCGTCACGTTCGCGATGTTGTTCGAGATCACGTTGAAATTCCGCTGCTGCGCCAGCACGCCCGAAGCAGCCTCGTAGAAACCTCTTACCATGGCATGTCCTCCTTTTTCTTTCTCACCGTTTGTGTCCGCGCGGACCTCAGCGACCCGCGTTGTACAGATCTATCCGGTGCCGCAGCTTCATGATCGCCGCCGAATGGATCTGCGAAACCCTTGATTCCGTGATTCGCATGACATCGGCGATCTCCCGCAGCTTCAGATTTTCGTAGTAATAGAGCGAAACCACCAAGCGCTCCTTCTCGCCGAGGGCCCCGATGGCGTCCATGAGCTGTTGCTTCAGCTCGTCCCGCAGCATCTCCGCCTCGGGCGCGTCGAGCTCCTTCTGCTCCGTCAGGAGCGGGAAGGCCGTCATCATCTTCTCGTTGATGGCCTCCTCGTAGGAGAGGATCATCGCGCTCTGCCGCTTCTGCAGGATCTTCTCGAGCCGATCCGTGTCGATGCCCATCCGCGCGGCGATCTCCTCCTTGCTCGGCTCGCGCCCAAGCTCCGCGTACAGGCTGTCGTAGACCGCGTTCAGCTCCTTGACCATGCTCCGCTGGTTGCGCGGTATCCAGTCCTGCTTCCGCATGAAGTCTATGACCGCGCCCTTGATCTTGAGCGAGGCAAAGGTTTCGAACTTGTTGCCCATATCGGGCTCGAACTTCTCCACCGCGTCGATCAGCGCGATCATGCCTTGGTTGATCATATCGTCCAGCTGCCCGTAGTTGCTGTAGCTGCCCTTGAATCGGAGCACGACGCGCTTCACGAGATCCATATAGGCGAGCACGATGTCATTCCTGGCCTCGACGCTGCCGCTCTCCTTGTAGTCCTTCCACTGCGCTGTGTATTTGTCGTCTGCCTCTATGCGGACCGGCTCCATAGTGATATTGCTCCTGCTTTCCCTCCGGCGTGACCGGGCGTCATCCGCCCGCTACGTCGCGGCGTGATTCCCCTGTGTGACACACGGGGACGGTTCTTTTGTGTATTGGGCAGGTTTGGCACTGTGGCCCGTGCCGGTAAATCGCGCAATTCCAACATTGTATGTGTTACACAAATGAACCGTCCCCATGTGTTCTG
>JAITLA010000278.1 GCA_031278145.1 Eubacteriales Family XIII. Incertae Sedis bacterium | reverse complement strand
AGCTTGTTCGGGGCGATGATGTAGCGCTTGTCGCCGTCCGCGTAGACGATCAGCGCGATGTTCGCGCTCCTGTTGGGATCGTATTCTATCGTCGCGACGCGGCCCGGCACGCCGTCCTTCTTCCGCTTGAAATCGATGATCCGGTATTTGTGCCGGACGCCGCCGCCCCTGTGCCTGACGGTGATCTTGCCCCGCACGTTTCGGCCGGCGTGCTTCTTGAGCGTGACCGTCAGGGACTTCTGCGGCTTGTCCGTCGTAAGCTCCTCAAAACTGAGAACCGTCATACCCCTGCGTCCCGGGGTGGTGGGATTGTATTTTCTGATGCCCATATCGCGCGCCCTCCCTATAAGCCTTGAAAGAATTCGATCTCCTTACTCTTGGGAGTAAGGGTGACTATCGCCTTCTTTGAAGCGGCGGTGCGTCCGACGTTCTTGCCCATGCGCTTGACCTTGCCCTTCACGTTCATGATGTTGACCTTCTTGACCTCTATGCCGAAGATCTCCTCGAGCGCGTGCTTCACCTCGGTCTTGTTCGCATCCACCGCCACCTTAAACGTATATTTCCTGTTCTGCGCCTCGTCCATGCTCCGCTCGGAGATGACGGGCTTCAATATGATGTCGTAGGCCAGTTTCATACGGACGGCACCTCCTCAAACCTGTCTTTCTTGGAGAACAGCGTTTCGATCCTGCTCACGGCGTCCTTCGTGACGATGAAGCTCGTGTGGTTGAGTATCTCGTACACGTTCATCGTCGTCGCGAGGACCGTCCGCACGCCGGGGATGTTGTGCGCCGACCGGATGACGTTCTCGTCCTTTTCGGGCAGCACGATCAGGGATTTCTTCGCGGCGCCGATGTTTTCCAGCACCTTTATCATATCCTTGGTCTTGGGCGCTTCGAAGTGCAGGCTGTCCAGCACGATGATCTCCTTCTCCGCGAGCTTCGACGACAGCGCGGAGCGCATCGCGAGCCGCCGCAGCTTTCTGGGCAGCGTGTAGCGGTAGTCGCGGGGCTTGGGCGCGAACACGACGCCGCCGCCGACGTGGTTCGGCGCCACGCGGCTGCCTTGGCGCGCGCGGCCCGTCCCCTTCTGCCGGAAGGGCTTCTTGCCGCCGCCTCTGACCTCGCCCCGCGTCTTGGCGGACTGCGTGCCCTGCCTCCTGTTCGCCAGATAATTCTTGATTACGGCGTGTACGGCGTTTTGGTTGATCTCGATGCCGAAGACTTCATCCTTCAGATCGATGTCCCCCGCGGCCTCGCCGGACATGGTCAATACCTGTACCTTTGCCATCGCTACTTATCCTCCCGTCCTTTTACCGCATATCGAATGCGAAGCAATCCGCCCCTGTTGCCGGGAACCGCGCCCTTCACGAGCAGGAGGTTCCGCTCCGGTATGACCTTCACGAGCAGGAGGTTTTGGACCGTGACCGTATCGTGGCCCATTCTCCCCGGGCCCTTGTTGCCCTTGAACACGCGGGAGGGATAGGTGCCCGCGGCCAAGGCGCCGGCCAGCCTCTTGTGCTTTGAACCGTGCGAGATCGGGCCCCTGTGATGCCCGTGCCGCTTGATGTTGCCCTGCGTGCCCTTGCCCTTGGAAATGCCCGTGATATCGAGCTTCCGGCCCACTTCGAAGTCGGCGACCGTGAGGATCGCGTTCGGCTCGTAACGCTCGCCCTCCTCGAGGCGAATCTCGGCGAGATGCCTCTTGGGCGAGGCCTGCCACCTGGCGAAATGCCCCTTCTGCGGCTTGTTCAGGCGCTGCTCCTTCACATCTCCGTATCCGATCTGCACGGCGTCGTAGCCGTCGGTTTCCTTCGTCTTGATCCGGATCACCGACACCGGGCCGGCTTCGACGACCGTCACGGGAACGACCTCGCCGTTCTCCGTGAAGATCTGCGTCATGCCGATTTTCTTGCCTAAGATTGTTTTCATGATTCCGTTGCGTTCCTTTCTTACAGCGGATTGCCGCGCGCGCGTGGCAATCATACTAAGTGCGGTCATCGATTCCCGCTTATCCCGCTTACGCTTATAAAGTTCAATAAAGTTCAATCAACACCACTTCAACGCCGCGCCGTTTTTTTCATTGCGGGCCGCCGGCGCCGGAACGAATAAAGCCGTGCGGGGTTTGAGCGGCCGCCTACAATTTAATCTCTATGTCCACGCCGGCCGGCAGATCCAGCTTCATCAGCGAATCCACCGTCTTGGGGTTTGTCTGATAGATATCGATCAGGCGCTTGTGCGTGCGCTGCTCAAACTGCTCTCTGGAGTCCTTGTACTTGTGGACGGCCCGCAGTATCGTCACGACCTCCTTCTCCGTGGGAAGGGGTATGGGACCCGAAACATAGGCGCCCGTCTTTTGGGCCGTTTCCACTATGCGCGCCGCGGACTGGTCCAGCGTCTTGTGATCGTATGCCTTCAGCCTGATCCGGATCTTTTGCTTTTCGCTCATTGCTTTCCTCCTGTTTTCGCACGTTCTCGCTATCCGCTGGCGCGAGGGCCGGGCTGCTTTGTTCGCAAGCCTTTTCAGTATATTACACGAAGAAAAATATTGCAAGAGATTTTTCGATTTTTTTGAAAGTTTTTTTGCGCCTTGCCGCGCGTGGAATCCGACGTTTCCAACCGCTTCGCGCTGCGGCGCGCGCACACGCCCCCTTGCGTTTCATAAAACAGTTGACACAATTCATTTATGCCGGTATCATACTTACTTGTACGAACGCGCGGCCCCGCGCATCGCGGCGCCGCAGCACGGTCCG
>JAITLA010000275.1 GCA_031278145.1 Eubacteriales Family XIII. Incertae Sedis bacterium | reverse complement strand
TCGTCGAGATGACGCCGGATCACCGCTTCATTCGGCCGTATGCCGCGCGCGCAATGCGCGTCGAACGAGGCCGCCGCGTCGCCGAGCAGGCGCACGGACTGAAGCAGATTGTAGGCAAGGACGGGCATGTATACGTTCAATTGAAAGTTGCCCTGCGACGCGGCAAAGCCGATGCTGACGTCGTTGCCCATGACCTGGCAACAGACCATCGCGAGGGCCTCACACTGTGTCGGGTTGACCTTGCCCGGCATGATCGAGCTTCCGGGTTCGTTTTCGGGTATGAAAAGCTCGCCGAGGCCGCAGCGCGGCCCGCTCGCGAGGAGCCTGACGTCGTTCGCGATCTTCATCAGATCGGCGGCGAGCGCCTTCAGCGCCCCGTGCAGGTGAACGAGTGCGTCCTTGCTCGTCAGCGCGTGAAATTTGTTTTCGGCCGTTTCGCAGTCGATTGAGATGAGCGCGCCGATCCGCTCGGCCGCCGCGCGTCCGAAATCGGGATGCGCGTTCAGCCCCGTGCCGACGGCCGTGCCGCCGATGGCCAGCTTGCGCACGGGGGCGAGCGCGCCCTCGATCATGCGCCGCGTTTCCGTCAGCATGGCGCGCCAAGCGCCGATCTCCTGTCCGAGCGTCAGCGGCGTCGCGTCCTGCAGGTGGGTGCGCCCTATCTTGACGAGCCCCGCGTGGCTCTCGGACAGCGCCGCGAGCGTTTCCTCCAGGCGCGCGAGGCGCGGCAGCAGGAAGCGCGTGACCTCCGTGAGGGCCGCCACGTGCATGGCCGTCGGAAACACATCGTTGGAGCTTTGGCCCTTGTTCACATCGTCGTTCGGATGCAGGCCCGTCATGTGCGCGATGACCTCATTCACGTTCATATTGGTCTGCGTGCCGCTCCCGGTCTGCCATACGGAGAGCGGGAACTGCTCACGGCGCCCCGCGGCGAGATCCCGCAGGATCTCGTCGCAGGCCCCCTCGATGGCCTCCGCCTTCTCGGGCGCGAGAACGCCGAGCGCGCGATTGGCCTGCGCGGCCGCCTTCTTCACGATCACGAGCGCCCGGACGAGCGGAAGCGGCATCCGTTCCTCGCCTATCCTGAAATGCTCCAGACTGCGCTGGGTCTGCGCGCCCCAGAGCTTATCGTTTTCCACCGAAACCTCGCCCATCGTGTCCCTCTCCGTGCGCAGGAGCGAGGTGTTCTCCGCGCTCACGACCGGTTCCAGGCGCGCGCCACGGCGTCCGCCACGGCGTCCGCAACCGCCTCGTTGAACGCGCCGGGGATGATGTAGTCGGGGCTGAGTTCGCTCGGCTTCACCACGTCCGCCAGCGCGTAGGCGGCGGCGCGCTTCATTTCCTCCGTGACGTCCTTGGCGCGGGCCGCGAGCGCGCCCTTGAACACGCCCGGGAAGGCGAGCACATTGTTGATCTGATTCGGAAAATCGGAACGCCCCGTACCGATCACCGCGGCCCCCGCGGCCTTTGCCAGAAGCGGCATGATCTCCGGCTCGGGATTCGACATCGCGAATATGATGGGATCCTTGTTCATGGACGCGACCATATCCTCCGTCAGAAGGCGCGGACCCGACACACCTATGAAGAGATCGCGACCCGCCGTCGCCTCGGCCAAGCCGCCCCGAAGATCCTCCTTGTTCGTGATCTCAAGCAGCTCGATCTTGTCCTCGGACAGCGTCGACAGCCTGTCCGGGCTGAGGATGCCCGTGCTGTCGCAGACCACGATGTCGCGGAGCCCGAGGGTGAGCAGCATCCGCGCCACGGCCGTGCCGGCCGCGCCGGCGCCGTTGATCACGGCCTTGACGCCCTCCATGGGCTTCCCGAGCAGCTTGCAGGCGTTGATCACGGCCGCGGAAACCACGATGGCCGTGCCGTGCTGGTCGTCGTGAAAGACAGGTATGTCGAGCAGCTCCCGCAGCCTGCGCTCGATCTCGAAACAGCGCGGCGCCGAAATGTCTTCAAGATTGATGCCGCCGAATACCGGCGCGATGTTCCGCACGATATGCACGATTTCATCGACATCCTGCGTTTCGAGGCAGATCGGAACGGCATCGACGCCGCCGAAAGCCTTGAACAGGATCGCCTTGCCTTCCATGACGGGGATGGCCGCGAGCCCGCCGATGTTGCCGAGGCCGAGCACCGCCGATCCGTCGCTCACAATCGCGACCGTGCGCCCCTTCAGTGTGTATTTGTAAGCGTTTTCGGGGTCGTCCCGTATCGCCGCGCAGGGCTGCGCCACGCCCGGCGTGTAGGCCGTGGACAGATCGTCCTTGTTCTTCAGCGGGACCTTGGAGATTATCTCCAGCTTCCCGCGGTTCCTTTCGTGCAGTTTCAAAGATTCTTCATAATAATTCATGTTCTACTCCATTCGATTTGCATTTGTTCATGGACACGTTTTTTCTGAAAAACATTCTATCGTATCCGTCTTCGTGCATGCGTTGATATTCCACATATCCCAAATGTCTGTACACAGCTATCGTTTTTTCGAATTTTACGTTTGTATAAATTCTGCATTCCGATTTCCCTTTTCCGGCGATAAAACTTTCCGCATACTCGATAAGTTTTTTCCCGATGCCCAAGCCTCTGTATTTTTTGAAAACGGCGAGGACGTCCATCCACATAAAATCGTCCCGCGTGTCGCATATCGTAAGCACTCCGGCGACAAGGCCGTCCGCAACCGCAACGAAAGCAAAATGTTTTTCAATAATCGCACCGTAATCCGCCAGCATCGGCGCGGGCTTCTTGCCGATTAACGGGATGTAATCTTTAAAGGCTTCCGTTACGCACGCGTCAATACTCGGAACATCGATTGATGTGGCAGCCCTGATATCCATGCCGGCGGTCCTCCCCGTGCATACGTGTTTTCCAAACATTGCGGTGCGCGCCGGGAACGCCTCTTCGGTCCGGGCCCGCGAGGAACCCTATTTCCAGGAGCTTTTCAGCCCCACGATTTCATTGAATACCTTCTTCGTGCCGTCCGTGTGCTTCGTGTCCGCGATGCAGTAGCCGCGGCGGAAGAACTGGAAGCGTTCGCCCGGGCGCGCCGCCGCGAGTGCGGGCTCCGCCAAGGCCTCTTTCACGGTCAGCGAGGCGGGATTCAGGACGCTCTCGCCGTTTTCGCCGTCGATCATCAGATACTCGTACATCCGCAGCTCGATCTTGACCGCGGTCCGCGCTTCGACCCAGTGTATGGTACCCTTCACCTTGCGCGTTTCCGCGCCGCCGCTCTTCGTTTCCTTGTCGTAGGTGCAGCGCAGCTCGACGACCTTGCCCGCCGCATCCTTGATCACCTCGTCGCACCTTATGAAGTACGCGCCCTTGAGGCGCACCTCGTTGCCCGGAAAAAGCCTGAAATACTTCTTCTCCGGGATCTCCATGAAGTCCGCGCCGTCTATGTACAGCTCGCCCGAAAAGGGGACCCGCCGCACGCCCATCCCGGCGTCGTCCTTGTTGTTCTCAATCGGTAATTCCTCGGACGCGCCCGCGGGATAATTCGTGATCACGACCCTGACGGGGTCCGTAACGACGTGGCGGCTTTCGACGATGGGCTTCAAATCCTCCCGAACACAGTGTTCGAGCAACGCGATGTCCACAACGCTGTTGGACTTGGAAACGCCGATGCGTTCACAGAAGTCGCGTATGGCCTCCGGACGGTAACCGCGCCGCCTCAGGCCGGCAATCGTGGGCATGCGCGGATCATCCCAGCCCTCGACGTCGCCCTTATCGACCAGGGCCTTCAGGTGGCGCTTGCTCATGACCGTGTTGCTCAGGTTGAGGCGCGCGAATTCGATCTGCCGCGGCGGCAAGGGCCACGCGAGCGCGGCCAAGGCCCAATCGTAGAGGGGCCTGTGGTCCTCGAATTCCAGCGTGCAAATCGAGTGCGTGACGCCTTCCGTCGCGTCCTCCAGCGGGTGGGCGAAATCGTACATCGGGTAGATGCACCACTTGTCGCCCGTGTTGTGATGCGCCGTGTGGGCGATGCGATAGAGGACGGGGTCCCGCAGGTTGAT
>JAITLA010000261.1 GCA_031278145.1 Eubacteriales Family XIII. Incertae Sedis bacterium | reverse complement strand
GCCGCCGTCGCGCGGGTCTGCTGCAGCATGATCTCCGAAAGCCAGACGCGATAAGGCGCGCGATCCGCGCGCCACGGCAGATCGCGCGCGTTCGCGCGATACCACGAAAGCAGGGCCTCTGTAAAAAACGCGGCGTCCTTCGATGGATTCATTTTGCGGCTGCACTCCTTTGCTCTGCGCCACACAAGAGGGATGGCCGAGCGCCCCCGGCGGGATGAGGGCATGCCCTCATCCCGCCGGGGGCGCTTCCTTCAGGACCGTGCTGGCCCGGCGCGGTCCGGTCAGTCGGACGCGTAGGCCGCGATGGCGGCCTGCACCGTCGGGTCCACCGCGTAGGACGCGGATGCTTTGCGGCTCTCTCCTTCCGCGTATTCCTGCCGGAGCTGCTCGCGTAGCGCGGCGATGTAATCCGCCAAGCTCTCTTCCTCGTCGCTTTCGGATTCCGCCGCGAGAGCGCCGCCCGTTCCGCCCGCCGGGGGAGGTCCTTGCGGTCCGCCCGCCGGGGGAGCGCCCTGCGGCCCGCCCGCTCCACCTGCCGGGGGAGGCCCTTGCGGTCCGCCCGCTCCGCCGCGAGGCCCTGCGGACAGAGCCTCGCGGATGGACTGTAGCTCCTCGGCGCTGAGGTCCTCCGCGGATTTCGATCCGTCCTCGCTAAGCGTGACGCCGTATTTGGATTCCGCCTCGCGCAGCCAAGCGGTCAGTTCCTCGTCGTCCATGTCGGAAAAATCCGGAGGCGGCGCGGGCGGCGAATAGGAGCGCGCCGCGTCGCTGACGGAAACAGTGTCGTACTTCCACGTGGTTTCTTCCGATTGTTCGGTCTTGCCGTCCTCGGAAACAGCGATTTTCTTCTCTTGGAGAAGCTCGTAAATAATCGAACTCGCGCCCGAGCCTGTGATACCCGATACCATAAATCATCCCTTCCTTTCTCTTATCCTCTGCCGTTGCCGTTTGCCGGGGCGCGTGCCCCGGATGCTATTATTATAAGGGACAAATATGGCGGAAATACGGCACAAATACAACAATAAAGGAAGGCTTACGCGCGTTCCACCGTGAAGGTGAAAACGGTGCGGACGCCCGGCTCGCTCTCCGCGGTGATGCTCTCGCCCAGCAGCGTCAGGACCTCGCGCGCAATCGAAAGCCCAAGACCGTGGCCGGCCGACGCGTGGGATTTGTCCACCTTGTAAAACCGCTCGAAGATATGCGGCAAATCCTCCCGTGGGATCCCGTCCCCGTCGTCGCAGACGGAAACCTCGATGCGCCGGCCACGCGCTGCGGCCCTGATTTCGATGCGCCCGCCGACGGGGGCGTGCTTCACCGCGTTGTCCAGAAGGATGCGCAGCACCTGCCTGATGCGGTCGGGAACGGAATAGGCCGCGCCCACGGCGTCCGAGATCGCGACCGGATGCAGCGAAATCCCCGCGTTCTGCGCGACAAGCGCGAAGGATTCCCTGCAATTCTCCAGCAGCTCGCGCAGATTGAAGCGCTCCTTGGCAAACGACATTTCCCCCGTCCGGAAGCGCGACAGTTCGAGGAGATCGTCGATCAGGCGCGACAGACCGAGCGTTTCATTCAAGATCAGGGCGTAGTATTGCCGCTTTTTGCCTTCATCCCCGATCATGCCGTCGGACAGGGTTTCGCTCATGACCCTTATCGCGGCAATCGGCGTCTTGAGTTCATGCGAAACATTTGCGACGTAGTCCTGCCGGGTTTTTTCCAGCTTTTGCGACTCTGCGGCAAAGTGGTTCATCGCCGCCGCCAGCTCTCCGATCTCCCCCTTCGGGCTCTCGTCGGCGTACCGTGAAAAATCCCCGCCGGCCATGCGCCGTGAGATGTCGCGCATCTGCGTCAGGGGGAGCGTCAGCCTTCGCGCGATAAAATACACGGGCAAAAGCATGACGCAAAACGCCAAACCCATGCTCAGAAGCACGGCGAGGCTGAAGCGCTTAAAGGATTTTTGCAGATCGGAAATGGGCTTGGTGAACATGACGGCGCCTATCACGCGTCCGTTGTCGGCGAGGATCGGGACGCCCACGGCCAAAAAACCGACGTCGTCTATCCGCGTTTCCGGCAGGAGTATCTCTTGTCCCGCAAGCACCCGCGCCAGCAAATTCCGCATATGCTCCGACTCCGCGTCCGGCGGAGGACTTCGCGGCGGTTCGGCGCGGGGATCCGCGTCGGGCAGGACGGGTTCCCCGCTCGCGTCGAACATATGCAGCCGCGCATCCATAAAATTGTGGCTTTGGAGCCTGTCCATATCCAGGGGCACCTTGGTCTGCTCGCTCTGCGCCGCCAGCCCCGCAATCGTGTGCGCGATGGGCAGCAGCTCGTCGGTCTGGATTTCCTTGTAGGTATGCCGCATCACGATGTTGAAAATACCGATTGAAAGCATGCCGGCGATCAGGAGGGCCAGGGCCACCAGCACGACGATGCGGCGCAGAAAGATGCTGCTACCCATTTTCGTTTTCCCTCTCGAATTTGTAGCCGACGCCGTAAACGCTCTTGATGGTATGGGAACAGGCGCACAGCTTCTGCCGTATCCGCTTCACAATGGTATCGACCACGCGGGTATCCCCGTAATAGTCGTAGCCCCAGACCTCGTTCAGAATCCTCTCGCGCCCAAACACAAAGCCGGGATTTGAAGCCAGAAAATGCAGCACCGCGATCTCCTTGGGCGTGAACGGGATCGCCGCGTCGGCAATGCGCACCTCGTAACGCCCGCCGTCGATGTCCATTCCGGGGAAGTGCAGCGCCGTATCCTTGTCCTCGTCGGGAATGCGAACGCGACGGAGGATCGTCTTGATTCTCACCACGACCTCCCGCAGGCTGAACGGTTTCACGATATAGTCATCCGCGCCCAGCTCAAGCCCCAATATGCGGTCCAGCTCCTCCCCCTTGGCGCTGAGGATGATGATGGGCGTGCGGCTGGATTTTCGTATCTCGCGGCAGACCTCGATGCCGTCCCGCCCCGGCATCATGACATCGAGAAGCACCAGATCCGGGTTCTTCCGCGCAAACAATTCCAGAGCCTCGTTTCCGTCGTAAGCGCTGAAAAACGACATCCCGGCATCCGTCAGATAGATGCCGAGCGAGTCATGGATAATCGGTTGGTCGTCACAGATCAAGATGCCGCTCACGGGCGTTCCTTTCCTGCCGGGTCCCGCCGCGCGCGGGGACGGTGATCGGTCACGCGCGGGACAAGGCCTTCCCACGCAAAAGCATACCACAAGCCGCGCGGAAAGGCAAGGAAGCCCTGCTGTGAATTTTCATTATGCGGAAGCGCATTGCAAACGCCGCGCAAACGTGCCATAATAGAAACATAAGAACGGATGGTGCAGGATTGAATCGGGGGAAATCATCGGACAATCACAATCCGTCGGCGGAGGCGCCGCGGACGGAGATCGTAACGCTGTGGGGCATCGTGCAGGGGGTCGGCTTCAGGCCCTTTGCCGCAAAGCTGGCGCAGCGGCTCGGCATGTCGGGCGAGGTGCGAAACACGGGCGGCTTGGCGCAGATCACGCTCACGGATACGGAGGCGCGCATCGCGACCTTTCTGCGTTGCTTGCGCGCGGAGCTGCCGCCGCCGGCGGAGATCCTTCGCTGCGAACGCCGCGTTCTGCCCGCGCTTCAAAGCTTCGAGGGCTTTTCCATATCGGAGAGCGCCGAAGGCGGCGACGAGGCGAGCATGCTGCCTGCGGATCTGCCCGTCTGCGCGCATTGCCTCGCGGAGCTGCGCGATCCCGCAAACCCGCGGTGGATGCACCCCTTCATCAGCTGCATGTCCTGCGGGCCGCGCTACACGATCATCGACCGCGTGCCCTACGACCGACACAACACCTCGATGGCGGACTTTCGCATGTGCCCGCTGTGCGAGGGGCAGTACGGCGACCGCAGCGACAGGCGCTATCACGCGCAGACGATCTCCTGCCACGACTGCGGCCCCATGCTGATCTGGAAGGGAAGAAAGGGCGCACCCGTGGCGCCCTCCCCCGCCGGCCGGGTCCTGCAAACGGGCCTGAAGGACGGCACGCCGGTTCCCGGGAAGCTTCTCGACAGGGTGTTCGGACCGCTCGCCGGCGCCGAGGGGGCGATTTCGGCGGGCGGCGTCATCGCGCTGAAGGGCGTCGGCGGCTACTATTTCGTCTGCTCGCCCTTTGACGAGGACGCGGTGCTGCGGCTACGCGAGATCAAGCTGCGCGAGGAAAAGCCCTTTGCGGTCATGTTCGCCGACACGGACGCCATACGCGCGTATTGCCGCGTGAGCGCCGAGGAGGAAGCCCTCCTGACCTCGCGGGCCAGGCCCATCGTGCTGCTGGAACGGAGGGACGGGGAAGCGGACGCGCCTTCCGGCGCGCGCGCGATGTCGCCGGAGCTGTATCGCGGCAGCCGGTACATGGGCGCCTTCCTGCCCGCCATGGGTCTGCAATACATGATGACGGAGGATCTGGGGCCGCTGATCATGACGAGCGCGAACCTGTCCGACATGCCCATGATCAAGGACGACAAAGAGATGCTGCGCCTCATGCGGAAGCAGGCGCGGATCGCGGGCGTTCTTGGCAATGAACGCGTCATTCGCGCGCGCATGGACGATTCCGTCGCCTGCGTATCGGACGGCCGCGCGCGGATGATACGGCGCGCCAAAGGCTATGTGCCGGCGCCGATCTTCGCGGACCGCGCGGAGGGGCTGACGAAGGACGACATGATATGGGCGACGGGCGGGCAGCTCAAGTCGACCTTCACGCTGACAAAGGGCAAGGCCGCCTACGTGAGCCGGTATTTTGGGGATCTCGACACGATGGAAGCGGAAGAGGCCTACCGCGAGGGGCTTGTCCGCATGCGGACGCTCTTCCGCATCGCGCCGCGCACGGTGGTCTGCGACCTGCACCCCCTGTACGCGACGACGCGCATGGCGGAGGAATACGCGGCGCGCGGCGCGGGCCTGTCGCCGCACGGCGCGCGGGCGCTCGGCTGCGGGGATATGCCCGCCTCGCGCGTTCCGTCCGCAACCTCCGCCGGGATCGAGCTCCTGCGCGTGCAGCACCACCACGCCCACATCGCCTCCGTCGTGGCGGAGCACGCGCTGGACGGCCCCGTCATAGGCGTGGCCTTCGACGGAACGGGCTACGGAACGGACGGGCAGATATGGGGCGGCGAATTCCTCCTGTGCGAGGGCGCATCCTTCCGGCGCATGGCGCATCTGCGCCCTGTGCGCATGATCGGCGGGGATTCGTCCGTGGTGGATGCATGGAAATCGGCGCTGTGCTTCGCATATGCCCTCGGCGCGGACGCCGGCGCGGAGAGCGGGCACGCGCGGGCGGCTTCGGACGGCGCCGGCGAAGCGCCGGAGATCCTTTCCGCAGACATCTCGGAGATTTTGGCTTGCGGCGATATCTTGGCGCACCCGCTTCGCGAGCAGGTATTCTCCGCCCTGCGCGCGGGCGTGAACACCGTGGAAAGCACGAGCGCGGGCCGCCTGTTCGACGCCGTGGCGTCGCTTTTGGACATCGGGCATATCAACCGCTACGAAGGCGAATGCGCGATCCTGCTCGAAAACGCGGCGGCCCGCGCAATCGCCGCGCCCGGCAGGAACCGGAAAGACGATCTGGCCCTGCGATTCCACAGGGATATGGCCGCCGTGATCCTGAAGGGCTGCGCGCGCATCCGCGAAAAGACCGGCGTATCGACGGCGGCGCTCAGCGGCGGCGTGTTCCAAAATCGCGTCCTGACGGACGAGGCGCTGCGCCTGCTCCGGGGGGCCGGCTTTTCCGTGTACTGCAACATCGCCGTGCCGCCGAACGACGGCGGCCTGTCGTTGGGCCAAGCCTATATCGGCATGAAGCATGCGGAGAAGCGGAAGCGCGGCGGTTGAATTTTGGCGAAAACGCCCCGGCCCTTGCCGAGGTCACTGACAAAGTACACACGGGGACGGTTCTTTTGTGTATTGGGCAGGTTTGGCACTGTGGCCCGTGCCGGTAAATCGCGCAATTCCAACATTGTATGTGTTACACAAATGA
>JAITLA010000201.1 GCA_031278145.1 Eubacteriales Family XIII. Incertae Sedis bacterium | reverse complement strand
TCCACGCCGAAGTCAAACGCCGCCCCGATGTCACGGAGCTTGAAATAGTTGTTGCCGCCGATGTTGTAGGCGGTGAACGGCACTTTCCTGCCGTCAAGAATAATTGTCGAAGCCATTGGCATAGTTGCCTTATCTCCGATATCATTACCGGACATCTCGTCGCCGACGACCGTGTATGTCTTACCGCTTGTGAGCGTTATGGCGTTGTTCGCGCCGTCCCAGCCGACCTCAAACCGCTTGTCCGTGCCATTGAGGACATAGGCCAGATCGCGGAGCTTGAAGTAGTTGTTGTCATTTATGCCATAGGCGTCAAACGCGATCCTCTTGCCGTTGACCGATACGGTTGACGCGGTGGCACTCACATTGTACTTTGTGATCAGAACGGGGCGATCCATTTGAGTGGCCGCGTCCCATTTTAATACCCTCAGTGCCCCATTCCTCATCCTGTCAACATTGGAAATCAACTGATATGAAAAAGGCGTCAATACTTTCCCGTGCCTGTCCATAATCGCTCCCAAGCCTGCTTGGTTGGGACTCGGAAGCAACGTAAGACCGTCGCCGAACTTCATATGACTGAAAGCGTTGCCTTCGCGAGGTACGGGGAATGGGCCAATCGCAACGGCGCCGGTCTTGTCGCGCCAGACAACACTCCATTTTCCATCTTTGGATTCATTGTCGAGCATCAGCCCTTCGGAAAAAGCGTAGATGAACTCACCGATTGCGTTGTTATAAGAGATTCTGAACAATTCTCTGCCGTGCGTATCCAGGCAGATGGCGGAATGGGCATCGGACACGACTACCACGCCATCGCTGTAGCCGTTTATGGTGTACTGCCCGCCGTCGACGATCAACGCTCCGTCGATGTTATACAAGGCGTATTTCGCCTCCGGACCGGTTCCGTTCCTGACGGACACGACATCGTCCGCTATCCCGTCCTCCAAGCCGTATGCGGGAGTGCCACTACGGCTCCCCGGCTCCTCATGGTCTATCTCTGTGTAACACTGCACAGCCACTTCATCATAGATAGGCGGGATGACAACCTTGCCGGTCAAATCGCAAAAACCGCGCTTACCATCCTTCAAGATGATGAAACCTTTATATTCGTTCCAAGAGTCATACGCGTGTGAACTCCCTTGTACATCCACTATCTTATCGAAAACCGCATCATATTCCGCCGGCAACACGACATTGCCGTTTCTGTGTATTAAACCGTATTTGCCGTCCCGTTCAAAGCGCGACACCGGATACGCCGCACGGAATATGCTCTCAATTTCGGCGGGATCAATAATTTCGCCCGTTTTGTTCATAACGACGTATTTAGACGCCTCTTCCGAGGCTGCGTACATATTGGCGAATGTCCCTACCGAGTAATACCCGGTGTTATCTATTGTCGAAACCGCATAATCATATTCCCCGAAAGGCTTGATTATCCTTCCTGAGCGGTCTATAAACGCACTCGGGGCGTAATCGCCGCTTTTATAATTAAAACCGCCATTATAATCAAATCCCGTATAATCCGTCACAATACAAATATCGACATTGGCGCCACAGGAAATGTTGACATCAATCGGGGCGAGCAAATTGAAATTGCTATCCATAATCGAATAGGTGCGGTATGACCCAAAACCGAAACCGGTCGTGAGGCGATCATAATCAACGCTGCCGTCCGGCAGTGTCGGCACCCCGCGCATTTTGTGAAAATAATCGGTATGCCAACGAATTTCGAGTTGAAAATACCCGCCACCAATTGCTTCCAACCCGATATCTCTAACCATGGGCAGTCCCGTTTCAGGATCCGTCGCCAACGCGTCTTTGAGGAAAGCGAAATCCGTTTCCACCAATGAGTACCCGTCGCCCGAATACAGCACGCCACTCGGTATCTTCGCATAATCGCGCAAGGAAAGGCCGGGATAAAGGGTATCGGTAACCACTGCCGCTGCGGACATTGGAAAACAGTGGGCCAACGCGATTGAGGCGAACACGACAAGCAAGGCGAATTTCATTTTTGACCGCATTTTTGTCCTCCGACCAATCTTCATTCCGAAAAGCTTGCATGGTGTTGGCATTGCGACAGCTTGCCTATCAAAAGGCCTGCTTCTTCACAGTCCGGCGCGACAAGCGGAATTCAGAAAAAAAAAATTCCTGACATTTCACATTATACCGCCGTTGTAACGAAAATGCAACACATTTCGCAAAACAGGGGGACACAGAGGGACACAAGGGGACGGTTCTTTTGTGCCACATTCGGCCGGTGTTTCGAGAAACCGTGCGCAATCGGATTCTTCCTCGAAGATGTTTTGCCGGTTGATTCCGCGCATCATCACGCGGGACACAAAAGAACCGTCCCCTTTGTGTCTTGCGGTCGTGTTTTTTCAAAAAAGCTATTGATTTACATGAGAAATTACGGTATAGTAAAGGTGTTGGCACTCTTATGCGTTGAGTGCTAACGCAGGGACGGGAGGGGCTCGCCCGCGCATTGGCGTCCGGCGGGCCGCGCGGCCGGACAAAAATCGTTTCGGTAACAGTTGTAAGCGGCCCGGGAGCCGCACATCGGAGGCAAGTATGGCAAAAAAACAATTCAAGGCCGAATCCAAGCGCTTGCTGGACCTTATGATCAATTCCATCTACACGCACAAGGAGATCTTCCTGCGCGAATTGATCTCGAACGCGAGCGACGCCATCGACAAGCTGTATTACAAGAGCTTGATCGACAAGAAGAACACGGGCGTTTCGAAGGATGATTTCAGCATATGGATTTCTGTGGACAAGGCCACGCGGACCCTGACGATTTCGGACAACGGCATCGGCATGACGAGGGAGGAGATGGAAACGAACCTCGGCATAATCGCGCATAGCGGCACGCTCGATTTCAAGAAGGAGAGCCTTGAAAACGGCGCGGACACGAAGAAGGCGCAGACCGCGCGCGACGCGATAGACATCATCGGGCGGTTCGGCGTCGGTTTCTACTCGGCCTTTATGGTCAGCAAGCGCGTGCGCGTCATCAGCCGCGCCTTCGGCGAGGAGCAATCTTGGGAATGGGAATCCGCGGGCGCGGACGGTTACACCGTGAAGGAATCCGCCCGCGACGGCAACGGCACGGAGATCGTATTGACCGTCAAGGAGAACACGGAAGACGAGAATTACGATGAATTCCTCGAAAGCTATCGCATCCGGAATCTCGTGCGGCGCTATTCGGATTACATCCGCTATCCCATCAAGATGAACGTGGAAAAGCGGCGGCCCCTGCCCAAGGCGGAGGGCGCGGACGAGAACGCCCCGCCCGAATACGAGAGCTACATCGAGGCCGATACGCTGAACAGCATGGTCCCGCTCTGGAAGCGCGGCAAAAACGATATAAAGGACGAGGAATACAACGAATTCTACAAAGACAAGTTCATGGATTACACCGAGCCCCTCAAGGTGATCCATACGAGCGTCGAGGGCGTGATCAGCTACGATGCCCTGCTCTACATCCCCGCGAAGGCGCCCTTCAATTACTACACGCGCGAATACGAAAAGGGCTTGCAGCTCTATTCGAGCGGCGTCATGATCATGGACAAATGCGCCGACCTCCTGCCGGACTATTTCAGCTTCGTCAAGGGGCTCGTGGACTCGCAGGACCTTTCGCTGAACATCTCGCGCGAAATGCTGCAACACGACCGCCAGCTCAAGGCCATCGCGAGCAGGATCGAGGGCAAGATCAAATCGGAGTTGCAGGCGATGCTCAACACGGACAGGGAGAAGTACGAGGAATTCTTCAAGGCCTTCGGTCTTCAGCTCAAGTTCGGCGTCTACGACAATTACGGCATGAAGAAGGAGCTGCTCGAGGACCTCATCCTGTTCCATTCCTCCTCCGAGAAGAAGCTCGTCACGCTGTCGGAATACGTTTCGCGCATGGGCGCGGAACAGAAATTCATCTATTACGCGGCGGGCGAATCGACGGACAAGCTCGACAAGCAGCCGCAGACGGAGCGCTTGAAGGACAAGGGCTACGAGATCCTCTACCTGACCGACGATGTGGACGAATTCGCGCTGCGGGCGCTGATGCAATACAAGGAAAAGTCGTTCAAATCCGTTTCGGAGGGCGATCTCGGCATCGAGGAATCCGACGAGGAAAAGAAGGCCGCCGAGGAAAAGGCGGAGAGCAGCAAGGAGCTCTTGGCCGCCGTCAAGGAGGCGCTCGGCGACAAGGTGGCGGAGGTGCGGCTCTCGCGCAGGCTCAAAAGCCATCCCGTCTGCCTCGCGAGCGGCGAGGGCATCTCGCTCGAAATGGAGAAGGTGCTTTCGGCCATGCCCGCGGGCGGCGACGTGAAAGCCAAGCGGATACTGGAGATCAACGCGGATCACGCCGTATTCCGCGCGCTCGAGGCGGTGGTGGACGACAAGGAGCGCCTCGCAAACTACGCGGGTCTGCTCTACGATCAGGCCCTGCTGATCGAGGGCCTGCCGATAGAGGACCCGGTCGCCTTCGCGAGCGCCGTCTGCGCGCTCATGAGCGAACGGTAGAGCGGACGGCCTGTGCGGGGGAAAGTTGTGATATGTACGCCTATGGAGGTGCTGGACAATGAAGAACCCGAATACGATTGAGAAAGAGCTAAACGCAATCCGTGTGTCGCTTTATGAGGAAACAAAAGACATGTCTTCGTCGGAGTTGACGGCGTATATCAAGGCACAAACAGAATCCCTGTTGAAGGAACACGGCATTATACCCGTGTGCGGCACTCGGGGCAAAGCCGCAGAGAGCAAACGGATTACGCTGTAACAACCGGTGGTATAACTGCGTAAGACTTGTGCCGGTCGCCTTTGCGAGCGCCGTCTGCGCGCTCATGAGCGAACGGTAGAGCGGACGGCCTGTGCGGGAACGAAACGGAAAGCGATGCGAGCATGAGAGTGGCGCTGTCAAATCTTGAATACTTCGACCTCCGCGACGCGGAGAACGGCGAAACGGTCAAGGGCGGCGATCAAGACTGGTACGCTTCTTGGTGGCGACGCATGGCCGGCTGCGGGCCGACCACCGCGACGAACGTGATCCTCTACCTGCGCAACGCGCGGGCCGGCGCCGCGGAAGCGGGCGGCGAAGGGGTACGGGACAAGCGGGAATTCATCCGCCTGATGGATCGCGTGTGGCGCTACGTGACGCCCGGCAGAGGCGGCGTCAACACCACGATGAAGCTGCGGCAGGGCGTCGCCGGCTACGCCGGCGACGAGGGTCTGCGCTTGCGCACGGAAGCGCTCGATATCGACGACAGCCGCAACGCGCGCCCACCGCTCGCGCAGGTCGCCGCCTTCATACGCGTCGGGCTTGAACGGGACCTGCCCGTGGCCTTCCTGAACCTCCACAACGGGGTGGAACTCCAATTGGAAAAATGGCACTGGGTCACGATCACGGCCATGGACTGCGGGGACGACGGCGCGGTGCGCCTTGAGATACTCGACAACTGCAGCCTGCTCCACGTGAACCTCGGCCGCTGGCTCGCGAGCGCCGAGCGGGGCGGCGGCTTCGTGCGCTTTCTGCCGTGAGGCCGCCGTGTCGTCCGCAAGATTCCCCGCCCGTCGCCCGCGCGGCGATGCTCAGCTCCGTATCTTTCCGTGCTTGCCGAGCACCTCAACGATTTGCTCATGCGGAAGCGCGAAATATTTGTTGTGCTCGATGCCCACCATCGTTTCCGCTGCGCAGAGCGCGTTCAGTATCGCTTCCTCCACGCTTTCCGCCACGGCCTTGTATATCGGGTCCATCCTGTCGTCGCTGAGGAGATCGATCTTGGTCTGCGTGAAGGTGTAGGCGTTTTCGTTTGCCGTGGAGAAGGCCAGAAAGATATCGCCGGAACCGTTTTCATAGCCGGAACCGAGTTTGCCGATGCCTATCGGCGCGCGGCGGCACATCTTGGAAAGCTGCCACGGGAGCACCGGCGCGTCGGTCGCTATCACCACGATGATGGAGCCGGTGCCGGGCTTGGGCGCGAGCGAGTTGAGGATGGGATCGCAGCCCTTGATCTCGTCCGCCAGGGGGATGCCCGCTATCTCGAAGTGCTCCCTGAAGCCGTGATTGGCCTGCACCAGCACGCCCACCGTGAAACCGCCTTGCTCCTCCGTGAGCAGCCTCGAGGCGGTTCCCGTCCCGCCCTTGAATTCATGGCACTGCATCCCCGTACCGCCGCCCACGTTGCCCTCGGCGACCGGACCCGGCTTGGCGCTCTCCAGAGCCTCCAGCGCGTGCGCCGCCCTTACGTGAAAGCCGTTGGTGTCGTTCAGCGTACCGTCCCAGGTTTCCCCCACGGTGGGATAGAAATAACCGACCCCCTCAATGGTCCGTCCGGCCTCCACCATGGGGTAATAGAACCCGTTGTCGAGCATCCATTTTGAAGCCGTGTCCCTGACGATGCCCACGCTGTTGGTGTTGGTGATCAGCAGCGGACCGTGCATGAAGCCGGAGTCGTCGATCCAGTGCGTTCCCGTCAATTCCCCGTTTCCGTTCAGATCGCAGCGCCCCGCAAACACGGCGCTCCGCCGCTTGCCCCGTGGCAAGACGGCCGTCACGCCGGTCCGCGCGAAGGCGGAGCCCGGCCCCTCGTAATCCGCGGGTTCGCCGATGATCACGGTTGAAAACCCGACCTCGACCCCCTGTACGTCCGTTATGGCATTGTATCGTCCCGGCGTCCCGGGCAACGCGATGCCCAATTCCCGTGCTCTTGCTTTTTTCATGTTTCCCTCCCAAGGCATGTGCCCCGTGGTGCAGAAGTGATTCGCTGCGGCGCGAAGGCGGGCGGCGGAACGGCGGACACGTCTTTGTTCCGTCCGCCGCCGGCCGTATGCCCCCGGTCGCACGCGATTTTGTATGTAAATACCCCTGTTCCTTGCGGAACCGCCGCGCCTGTCTTCCCTACAGCAATTTTTCAAAACCCTCCGTTGAATACGCGTCCCCTTTGCGTTTCAACGCGAGCGCTTGCAGCAGGGCATTGAAGCGCGGCTTTGTCAGCGGATAGGCGAGGGCGAACAGCACCGCGCCGAGCCCGATGGCGCCCGGAATCCACGTATTGACCCACACGATGGCGTCCAAGGCCGCTTCGGACTGCAGCCGCGCTTGCCCGACGTAACCGCCGAGATCCAGAACGAAGCCCGTCAGCCAGAGCGCGAAAGCCGAACCGAGCTTTTGCGAAAACGACATGAGCGCCGCGATGGTCCCCTCCCGCCGCTTACCGGAAATGAACTCGTCAAGCTCGCTGATATCGTACATCATGGAATAGTACAGCGTCCAAAACGTGCTGTTGCCCAGCTCAAACAAAATGAGAAAGGCGATCAGAAACGCGAGCGTCGGAAAGCGCACGAAATTGAAGAGGATGAGGCAGGCGGCCGTGATCAGCATGGCCAGAAAGTACACCCTCTGCTTGTCGAACCGCGCGGAGCTCCGATGGATCGCCGGCAGCCAGAAAATGCCCGCCAAACTCAATACCACGTAGCACACCGATTGCAGGCCCGCGGGATAGTTGAGGACATTCGTCATGAGATAGACGAGGCCGCCGCTGGACATGGACGAAACGACGGACCAGAAGAGCACCGACAGCACGAGGAACTTGGTGGGCTTCACGCGGAGAACCCCCAGCAGGTCGCCGAAGAAACGCGAGAGAAAATTCCCCGCCGTTTCATTCTTCTCAACCGTGTAAGCGTCCCTCGTCACGAGCTCTCCGCCCTTTGTGGCGCGGTGGCACAGGAATATGGTCAGCGCGATGGCCGCGCCGAAGATCAGCCCCACATTGTGCCACGCGTCCGTGCCGTCGCCGCCGCTTTGCATGGTGAACTCCGTGATCACGGGCGGCGCCGCCGACGCCAGCATGACCGCGCAGTACAGCGAAACGCTGGCCCAGACCCGAAGGGAGGTCCTCTCGTCGAAGTCGTCCGTCAATTCCGCGCCCAGCGCGAAAAACGGGATTACGAACACCTTGTAGCAGCTCCAAAACAGAATGGCGATCAAGGTGAAATAGAGCGTTTTGACGCCGGTCGACACGTCGAGGTTGTTGAACAGCAGATAGGTGCAGACGGAATACGGAACCAAGGCCGCGATCATCATCGGTCGCCGCCGCCCGCGCTTCGAGCGCAAATTGTCGGAGATATGCCCCACGATGGGATCCGTGATCGCGTCCCACGTGATGGCCGCCAACGAGATCATTCCCGCGATTCCCGCCGGGATCCCCGCGTAATCGGTCAGGAAAAACAGGAAGAAGAAATAGAATACGTTGAACCCGATGGAATCCGACATTTGACCGATTGCGTAGCCCGCCTTCGTCAAGGCCGGCAGCGCGGTCTTTTTTTGTCCTGTGTCTGTCGTGCTCATACGGCAGCCTCCTATTCGAGCGCGCGGATACATCGGCGCGCGTTTGTTGCAATGCGAAACGAAGCGATAACGGGTTTGCGATGATCGAGGGAAGCGTGCGGCGCCTTTCCGTGCGCCGGCGCGGAAATTGCAATAATCTGCGTTGTGCGACCGCGGCTCGCAAGCGAAGGTTCTCGATCCGTCGCTTCAATGACAAGGGGGCTGCGGGCGCGTCGCCCGAATCGAGGCGACGCGTTTTGCGCATTCGGCGCGGGGAGGGGGCCGGGCCGAATCCGCGTGTGAGGGGCTGTACAATACCGTGAGCAAGAAGTATGCCATTGCCCTCGCCGCAGAGCGCGGGCGGGGCGGCGCGCGCGGGAAGGCCGCCCGCAAGCCTTGCGTTTCGCGGGTCGCACGCCCGTTTGGCCCTCCGTGCGGGGGCCGGGGCGCCGGCGCGGGACGGGAGCTCGGCACGCGCGGAGTGCAGAGCGGGATCGCCCCGTGTAAAGCGGCGTTTACGTCGCGGCGTTTGCGTGGTTTTGATTGAAATATTTGAGCGGTAACGATCCGTTTTGCGCGACCTTGGCGCCGTGCGCCGCGTAAACCTTTCTTTGCGCGGCGAGCGCGCTTTGGGAAATAAATATTTACACAAAGGGATTTGCGCGGGCGCTCGGCACGCGCGGACGGAGGGGAGCATGGATGGGATCGATACAGACAAGAAGCGCGTGCACGATATGAGGACATGGTACATCGTTCTGATCAATGCCTTCGTCGGCTGTGCCGTCGCCGCCGGATTTCCGCAGTTCTCCGTGACGCTCTCCCGCCTGTCCGCGGCGTCGGGGATCTCGCAGGCCGTTCTGCTCACCGGGGAAACCGTCAAATCGGTCGGCATCGTGTCGGCCATGCTGCTTTCCGGCTTCCTGTACAACAGGCTGGGCGCGCGGCCCGTCTTTCTCTACGGAAGCGTCGCCGCGATCCTGCCCTTGCTCGTCATCCCCCATATCGGCTCCGTCCCTCTGTTGATGGCCGTGAAGGTGTTGCAGGGGAGCGCCAGCATCCTCTTCCCCGTGTCGCTCGCGATCATCCTGAAGCGGGCGGAGGGAAGGAACGCGGGCATTGCCACCGCCGTGTTCAACGGGATCTTCTACGGCGGCGGCGGGATAGGCGGGGCCTTCGCGGCCGTGGTCGTCGAGCACCGGGGCTGGGTCGCCTCTTACCACGCCTTGGCTGCGGTGCAGGCGGCGCTCTGTTTCGTCTGGTTTCTGACCGCCGGGGAGAAGCGTCCGCAGACCGTCCGCGCGTCCGAAGCCCAATCCGCGCCGGATGTCGCGAAGGAAGGCGGGCGCGCGGGCGGGACCCCGCAAGCGGCCCTGCTGTCCGTGAGCTTTCTGGCCACGACCTTTACGGTGCAGGCCATCTCCGTGGACATGCCCATCTTCGGGGAAGCCCTGGGCTATGCCGACATGGACGTTGGCGCGATCATGACCGCGGTGACGGCCGGCATCGTCGCGGCCTGCATCGTTTCCGGGAAGGCTTCCGATATTTTGGCCGCAAGGGCGCGCCGCAAGGCGCCGGCTAGGATCGGCGTGTTTGCGGCCGGCCACGTCCTCACCGTCGCCGCCGCCTGCCTCATCGCCTTCGGCGACATGGGCAATCTGCGTTTCTTCCTCGTCGCCGCCTTCCTCTTCTCCTTCGCCGCGTCCTGGGGGCTGGGTTCGTTCTACCCCATCCTGCCCGAGCTGTTTGAAGCGAAAACCGTACCCGTCGTGACCGGCATATGCGGAGGGGTGGGCGACCTCGGCATGCCGGCGGCGCCGCTCGTCGTGGGCGTGTTCTTCGGGCTCAAGGGCTTTTGGGCGGCGGGCTGGGGCAGCTGCGCCGCCGTCGCGGCCGCGAGCCTGCTCGCGGCCCTGCTTCTCCTTGCGATCCCGTCGCGCAAGGCGGGCGGGCGGACGACCTGAAACGCGCCGGCCTCCGCGCATAGGCCGCCTTTCCTCGCCGCGCGCCTATCGAACCGGCTCGTCCGCCGCGTCAAGGCCGTATTGCTTGATCTTGCGGTGGAGCATCTGCCGCGAAATACCGAGGCTCGCGGCCGCGTCCTTCCGCGAAAGGCCCTGTACGCGCAGGAGATCGCGGATCAGGCGGATCTCCGTGTCGCGCTTGATTTCACGCAGGTTCGCTAGGCCGGCGCCCGCCTCGGCGTCCGGCGCGTCCGTTTCCCCTTCGCCGGCGCCCCCGCCCGGCCGGTCGGGACAAGCGGGCACGGGCGCCTCCGCCCGCGCGGGAAAATCGTCGAAGTGCCGCAGGGTCAAGGCCGGTCCCGAACAGCGGTTCATGGCGCGCTCCAGCACGTTCCTGAGCTCGCGCACATTGCCCGGCCAATCGTAGCCCAGCAGCAGCGCCATCGCCTCATCGTCGATGGACAGCACCGCGCGGCGCTCCGGGTCCCCGCCCAAGACCGCGTTCAGGCTGTCGATGAAGCAGCGGGCCAGCTCCGGTATGTCGTCCTTCCTGTTTCGCAGCGGTTCGGCGACGATCTCCATCACGTTCAAGCGATAATACAGATCCTGCCGAAATCGCCCCTGCTTCACAAGCTTTGCGGGGCTTTCATTGGTGGCGGCGATGACGCGCACGTCAACGGATTTGGACAAGCCGCCGCCCAAGCGCCGTATCTCCTTCTCCTGCAAGAAACGCAGCAGCTTCGCCTGCATATGCATGGGCAGCGCGTTGATCTCGTCCAGAAACAGGGCGCCCCTGTCCGCCAGCTCCGCAAGGCCCGCCTTGCCGCCCTTCCGCGCGCCCGTAAAGCTGCCTTCCTCATAGCCGAACAGCTCCGATTCGAAGAGATCGCCCGGAATGGTCGCGCAGTTCAGCTCGATGAATTCAAAAGCGCGCCGCCGGCTCGCCGCGTGGATGGCGTGCGCGATCATTTCCTTCCCCGTACCCGTTTCCCCGCTGATCAGGACGGGGGAATCGCTCTTGGCGCACAGGCGGATGTCGTTCTTCAGCTTTCGGATCACGGCCCCCGATCCCTTGATGTTGTCAAGCGAATACCGCTCGCGCTTTCGCGCGTCGCCCGGCGGCCGCGATATCCCCTTTGCGAGCCGCTCTTCAAAAAAATCGCGCAGGGCCTCCTCATCCTCAAAGATATCGTATTCCAACGCGCCTATCAAGACCCCGTTCCGGTAGATCGGATAGCCGTTGGAGGTGATCGTGCCGCCCCGCACGCGGTAGCTCACGCCGATCTGCCGCTCGCCGGTTTCGAGCACCCGGTGCGTCATGTTGCAGGCTATCACGTCGCGGAGCCGCTTCCCCCTGACCTGATCGAGGGAATCCAGACCGACCGCCTCGATGAGGCCCTTGCACATGAAAACGATGCGCTCCTTATCGTCTATCAGCAAAAAACCGCCGATACTGTCCAAAATCGCTTCCGCATCGCTTTTTATATCAAGCATATTGTTCTCATTCCTTTCGGACTTATCTACCGCCCGGTGCGGGCGGTGTGAAATATCGCTTGAGTTTATTATACTTTATCGGAGCGCGCTTTGCCGGAGCTTTTGCCGCTTTTGATCCTTGTAATTATTCCATCCGCGCGGGCCTTTTGCCTTTTCAGCAATTGATTTTCAGTTCCGGACCTTTGGTATTGACCGCATCGAAACAAAAAGCGCCGAACCATTGAAGTTTCGACGCTTCCGTATATGCCGGGTTTCCGACCGCTCCCTAGCGTTTCCCCGCCGCTTCGAGCAGCATATCCAGCGCGGGATTGCCGGGATTCAGGTAGAACGTGTATTCCCGGGCGACCGCGTGCGGATCCATATCCGCCGCGCCGTCATACGAGGCGTTCTCGCCGTCCGACGCGACGGAAAGGTGCAGACTCCGGCGGCCCTCCCAAGTCAGGGCTTCGTACTCCATCCGCTCCAAGGCGGCCTCGATCAGCGCGGGGTCCCGAAACACGGCGATCTCTTCTTCTCCCGCGTCCCCCCATTGCGTCAGC
>JAITLA010000174.1 GCA_031278145.1 Eubacteriales Family XIII. Incertae Sedis bacterium | reverse complement strand
TTCGATCCCGCGTGGGAGATCTACGCGGTCGCCGCTTGCGCGGTTGCGGGCGCGTGGTTTTGCGTGCGCCGCCGGGAGCGGGTTTTCGGCACGGTGCTCTGCGCGGCGCTTCGTTTCGGGCCGCTCCTCGCCGCCTTTGCGATTGCGGGCGGTCTGTATTGCAGCCTGCAGCTCGACAAGCAGGATCCGCTGGAAGGCCTTGTCGGAGAGCGCGTCGCCGTGACCGGCACGGTCGTTTCCATGGAATCCGTCGCGGTGGATTATCACAAGATCACGGTGGCGCTCGCGAATCCCACGGGCATCGCGGGAGGACGAAAGCTTCTGGTGCTCGCGCGCGGCGCGGACGCGGATCCGAAGCGCCTGATCGGCGCGCGCGTCACCGCCGAGGGCGAGCTGTCGCTGCCGGCCGCGCGGCGCAATCCGGGCTGCTTCGATTATCGCGCCTACCTCAAAACGCTGGGGATCCGCCTCATCCTGTCCTGCGACACGGGCGACATCGCGCCGGACGGGGACGGGCCCTACTCCGCGTGGGGTATGCTGCTGCATCGGCTCGCCGTGCTGAAGTACACGCTGCTGGAACGCCTCGAGAAGCATACGGGCGAGGGGGTGCGCGGCGTGATGGCCGGCATGCTCTTCGGCGATTCCTCCCTGATGGACGACGACGTATACGAAGCCTTTCAGAAGAACGGAACGGCGCATATACTGAGCGTGAGCGGCATACACGTCGCCATTGTGTACGCCTGCATCGTCAGGCTGCTCGGAAGGCGTCGCGGCCTCGCGCAGAGCGGCGCCGCGCTTGTCGGACTCTTCCTCTACGCGGCCATGGCGCAGTTCGCCCCCTCCGTCGTGCGGGCTTCCGCGATGATCCTGACGCACATCGCCGCCGGGCTGCTACGGCGGCGCTACGACCTGCTGACGGGCGCCTGCGCGGCGGCGGGCGCCATGCTGCTGTACAACCCGCTGCAGCTCTTTCACGTGGGCTTTCGGCTTTCCTTTCTCGCCATATTCACGATGGCCTTCATGATCCCCTTTCTCGACCGCTATCTGACGCCGCGGAAAACGCGGACGGCGCGGCGCGCGCAGGATGCGCCGCAAGTCTTCGGCGCCCGCGACGCGGAGCCGGGCTCCGCCCCGCGCGAGGGCGTGCGCAAGCTGCTGCGCGGCCTGTTGCCCCTGCTTGTGATACAGGCGGGCATGGCGCCCTACACGGCTTACGCCTTCAATTACTTCTCCGTTGCGGCCTTCTTCCTGAATGTCCCCGTCATATTCCTGTCCGGGATCGTCATTCCCATCGGCGTGGCGCTCATGCCGCTCATGTACGCGGGAGAAACGGCCTTCGGCATCGGGGCCTCGGCGGCGGATATCCTCGTCACGATCATGAACGCGCTGAACGAGGCGGCCTACGGCGTCGCCTTCGGACACTTTGTCGTGACGAGCCCGCCCGTGTTCGCCTTGGTCCTCTATTACGGGCTCTTCTTCCTCGCGTCGTCGGAGAGCGTGCGCGTGCTGTGGCAGCGGCGGCATGCGAAGGGGCTCGCGGGCGCGTTCTGCGTCCTGCCGCTCTGCGTCGCCTTGAGCCTGCTCGCGCCCGGCCTCGCGCAGGACAGGAGCGCGCTCGTGTTCGTGGACGTGGGGCAGGGGGACTGCCTGCACATCCGCACGCCCTCGGGCCGCAACATCCTCATAGACAGCGGTGGCAGCGCGCATTACGCGGTCGGCGAAAAGACGCTGCTGCCCTATCTTCTGAAAAACGGCGTGGATCGCATCGATCTCGCGCTCATCACGCACCTGCACACGGATCATTGCCAAGGGCTCGCGGAGCTGGCGCGCGAGCTGCCCGTGGACCGGGTGGCGGTATACGAGGGAAACAGGGCGCGCAGCCTCGAGGTCGCCGAAACGACCGGCATGCCGGCCGACCGCATCCTCTACGTGTACGCCGGGGAGCGCGTGACGCTCGATGAAGATGTCTATGTGGAGATCCTGTTTCCAAAGAGGCGGGACGACGCGGACTACGAACGCATGCTTCTCGAGGACGACGAGAACAAAAACAGCCTGATCATGCGGCTCGTGTACAGGGGCGTGTCGGTGCTGATGACGGGGGACGTCGGCTTTGCGGGGGAGGAAGCGATACTGGAGAGCGTCGGCGCGGACGGGCGGCTGCGCGCCACCCTGCTCAAGGTGGCGCACCACGGCAGCCGCTATTCGACGGGCGACGCCTTCCTCGCGGCCGCAGCGCCGCGCGCCGCCGTCATACAGGTGGGGAAGAACACCTACGGCCATCCGCATCCCGACGTGCTGGAAAAGCTCTCGGACGCCGGGATTCCCGTCTACCGAAACGACACGGACGGCGCAATCCTGCTGCGCATAGACGCGGACGGCACGGCGGTCGTCCGCACGATGCTTTAAGATGGAACGGAGACATCTCCGCCTTGCCCCGGCATTGCGGACAAACTCCATTCTCAAACGGAATGGAGTAACGAAAACAAGCCATTTTACTTTTTACCGGGCAACTTGTACTATGGACATACAAGGAACGTAAGGATATGGGTGCGTGCGCTTTGTCCGTGAGGGAGGGCAAAATTTGAACGCAATATTGGCGGCGGAGGACATCGCCGTTTCGTTCGGAAGCAACCGGGTGCTCAAATCGGTCAGTTTTGAACTGGCTGAAGGCGAAGTCTTGGGCTGTATCGGACCCAACGGCGCCGGGAAGACCGTCATGCTTAATATCATCACGGGCATATTGAAACCGGACAAGGGGCGGCTCGTTTTTAAAGGACGGAATATACTGAAGCATGACGTTGCGGAACGTGCGCGGAACGGCTTTGGACGCACTTTTCAAATTCCTCGTTCATTCTCGAATATGACCGCATACGAAAACAGTCTGGTCGGAGCAATGTTCGGCGGAGGGCAATCCGAGCGGATGGCGAGCCGAAGGGTATGCGAAATCCTATCGAGGATCGGTCTTGACGACAAGAAATTCGATTTCGCCGGCAAGCTGAGTTTGCTTGACCGCAAACGGCTGGAGATTGGCATGGCGTTGGCGTCCAACCCCGAGGTTTTGTTGTTGGACGAGGTCGCGGGCGGGCTGACGGAATCGGAAGTGGCGCGGATACTCGAAATCGTCTCTTGGATAAAATCTTCGGGCATCAGCATCATCTGGATAGAGCACGTATTACAGACCATGCTGCACGGCACGGACCGTGTCATGTTGCTTGCCGAGGGAAGGAATATGCTTTGCGGTCTTCCTCGGGACGTAATGGCCTCACGCGAGGTGGAGGAAGTATACTTGGGCGTGACCGGAAAGCCGCCGCGGCGAAGACGCAAACAATTCGACGCAATGCCCGTGGAAAGGCAAGGGGACGGCGATGCGTGACGCGTTGTTGACGGTTGACGGCCTGAATGTTTATTATGGCGATTTTCAGGTCCTTTACGATCTGTCGATGCAATTCCCGAAAGGCGCCATAGTTTCCATCATCGGCTCCAACGGGGAGGGAAAGTCCACCCTGTTGAACACCATAATGGGCGTCAACAAAGCGCAAAGCGGGAGGGTGATCTTCGAAGATAAGGATATATTGGGTCTGCGCACTTGCAACATTGTATCCATGGGCATTTCCTTGTCGCCCGAGGGCAGCAGCGTTTTTGAGGATATGAGCGTCTATGAAAATCTGGTGCTCGGCGCTTTCCTGCCCGGTCCGCGCAAGAAACTGAACAGCCTGTTGGAACGCGCTTACGAATTGTTCCCCGCGCTCAAGGAAAAAGCGAACCAGTTGGCCACATTCCTTTCCGGCGGGCAACGGCAGATGCTGGCGATAGCGCGGGCGTTGATGTCGGAGCCCAGGCTGCTCATCTGCGATGAAATCTCACTTGGGCTTGCGCCCGTTGTGGTAAACGACATCTATAACCGCATCTTGGAAGTCAACGAAACGGGCGTGACCGTCGTGTTGGTGGAACAGGAAGTCAAACGAAGCCTCGACTATTCGGATTACAGCTACGTTCTTGTCAAGGGGCGCGTGGTTATGGGCGGGCCGTCGGGCGAGCTGGATGAAAAAGAGGTGAAAGACGCTTACTTCGGAATCAATCAATACGCGTAGGCCGGGGAAAGGAACATATGGAACTGTTCATACAATCGCTGGTATCCGGCATATTGCTGGGCGGCTTGTACGCAGCCATCGGCGTGGGACTTTCGTTGGTGTTCGGCATTATGGGCCTTACCAACATCGCCCACGGTTGCCTGATGATTCTTTCGTCTTTCTTTATAATGATTTTTGCACGCCAATTGTCCGGCAATGTCATTGTCGCTTTTCTGTTGACCATATTGGTCATGAGCGCAATCGGCGGGCTGATGCAAGGCTTTCTCATCAACCGTGTGCTTGCCAAGGGGGCGGAACCGGCCTTGCTCGTCACTTTCGGCATCGCCATCATCATCTGGAACGTCCTGCAGCTCATCTTCGGCGCGGATTTCCAGTCAATCCCAAATCCCGTGACCGGCGTCAACGTGGTTGACACGAGATGGGTGGTCATCTCGGGCGAGTACCTGCTCAACTTCGTCATTTCCGCGGCGGTGGTCATAATACTGCATTTCATCATACGCAAAACGCTGTTCGGGCGCGCCGTCCGTGCCGCTGCGGGCGACACGGTCGTGGCGGAGCTGATGGGCATCAACACCGGCCGCACCTACATATACACCATGGGGCTGGCCATGGTCACCGGCAGCGTGGGAGGGCTGCTCGTGGGACAGACGTTCGGATTCTATTCCTACTCGGGTATGTCCTACCTGATCATCGCTTTCGGCGTCGTGGTCATCGGTGGCATGGGCAGCATCGTAGGCACGCTTCTCGGCGGCGTTATCCTGGGCGTCGCGCAGCTCTTGGGCGCCTATTTCTTCGGCTCCGGGGTTCAAATCTTGGTTGGGTATCTGACGCTGCTCGTGCTGCTGACGCTGAGGCCTCGCGGCCTTCTCGGAAATATGACAAGGAAATAGGAGAAAGGCCAATGGCTTTCAAACGCGCGTTGCATTTCGCGCTCGGCTCGAACAATAGGCTGACCGGCATAAAGTCATGCGTGATTCTTATCGTCGTCGCAGCGGCCCTATTGCCGCTTTACGGCTCCGACTACGCCGTCAGTATCGGCATACTCATATTCTCGCATATTTCGCTTGGGCAGATGTGGAATCTGCTTGCGGGGTATTCGGGGCTTGTGTCCTTGGGACAACAGGCTTTCATCGGCATAGGCGCATATACGCTCGCAAAGACGACGACCGTGTACGGCCAGAACATCGCTTTGAGCTTTTTGATTGCCGCGGGCGTGGCGTTGGCGTTTGCGTTTGTCATATCGTTCCCCATTTTCAAATTGAGCGGCGTCTACTTCACCATCGGCACTTGGATTGTGTCGGAATCGGCGCTCGTGTTCTTCCGCAATTGGAGCTTCGTGAATTTCGACGCCGGGTACAATATCGTCGCCGCCTATAAGATTCCCATGGGCGCGCTGTATGGCGGTGCATTTTTGACGGGCGTCGTTTCGGTCGCCTTGGTATTCTTCATACTGCGCTCCAAGATAGGTTTGGCGCTTATGGCCATGCGTGACAATCCGGGTGCCGCAGAGGCGAGAGGCGTGCGCCTGTACCGCACGAAGCTTATTTGCTTTTTGTTCTCGTCGGCGTATATGGCGGTCGTCGGCGTCGTTTTATACCTGAACATCGCCTATGTGAAGCCCGGTGCCGCTTTCGGCATGGATTGGGCCGTTTCCATGGTTTTCATAGTGGTCATCGGCGGCATCGGAACCATAGAGGGGCCGATAATCGGCGCCGTAATTTATATAATTCTAAGACAATACTTATATAATTTCCCCGGAATCAGCTTGATCGCCCTCGGTGCCATAGCGGTGGCGGTTATCCTGCTTGCGCCCAAAGGCATAATGGGCGCGTTGCACGCCAAGTTCGGATTTGAACTCTTTTCCGTCAGAAGAACAATCGACGCGGACGAGCGGCCGACAAGGAGAAGACGTTGAGCGACCGCGCGCGGGAGGGCCTTTGGGTATGAAAGGGGGTGAAGGTTTGGAGTAAAATCGAGTTCCGTTTTCCATGCGGCGTTCGCGCTGTCCTCGCGGCGTTTCGCGAAGCATGGGAACAAAATCCGTGGATTTGTTTTTAACGTCGAATTCAGGCCGCTGCGGAGCGGCGGAAGGGGGTCAAAGATGAAAAAGAACGGTTTGTCGGCAGCGGTTGTATGTATCCTGCTCCTATTTGCCATGACGGCGTGCGGCGGCGCGGGTGGAGACCAAGCCGCAAGCGAGAACACCGGTGACGCTTCAAGCAAGGAAGAAATTTTAATCGGTTTTGCGGCACCGATGACAGGGCCTCTTGCAATCTTCATGGGTCCCACGCCTTGGGTGGAGGCTCTGTGCTTGGATAAAATCAACAATGAACTCGGAGGCATCGAGATCGACGGAAAGAAACTGCCTGTGCGCGTTATATACGCGGATACGGAAAGCGATTCGAACAAAGCGGTGGAAGCGGCCACGAAGCTTGCCACCGAGAATGCGGTTGACATCTTGGTGGGCGGATGGACACCGGTGGGTACGAACACGGTTTCGGCCGTGGGAGAGCGATACGGCATTCCCACCTTTACGTTCGGCTCGCCCGAGGAATCCTGGCTGGAAGGCGGCCCTTATGAATGGTCGATGGGCATGCAGTTCAACTATGATATGCTCTGCACCGACGTCATCAACATGTGGGACAAGTTGGACACCAACAAAAAGGTGGGTTTTGTGTTCGATACCGACGTAGACGGCACCGTGGGCCGCGAGGCGTACACGAGGCTGCTGAAAGACACGGGATACGAGATATTCGATCCGGGCGCTTATACCATCGGCACCAATGACTTCACGGGCATGATCAGCAAGCTGAAAGACGCCGATTGCGACATTGTCTGCGCGGATATGATCACTCCGGATTTCACGATTTTCTGGAAGCAGTGCCACCAGTACGGTTATGTTCCCAAGGTTTGCACCATCAACAAGGGCATGCATTATGAGGACCTTGTGGAAAACTTGGGCGACGGTACGGGGAACGGGCTTACATTCTCGGCCTTGTGGGACAAGAACTACCCGTTTTCTTCTCCGCTTTTGGATATGACATGCACTGAAATCGCAAACAAATGGGAGGATGAAAACGAGGCCTTCTATCCCTACTCCATCGGCTACGACGTCGCCATGTACGACATTCTGTACGACGCCTTGGGACGGGCCGGAACGCTTGAGAAAGAGGCCTTGCGGCAGTCGATTTTGGACACGAACATCGATACCGTCTTCGGCAATCTCAGTTTCAATGCGAATCGGTGCATGCAGGTGCCCGCGATAGGGACCCAGTGGGTGCCGGGCGACAAATACGAATTCGATAAGGTCGTCGTTGCCTCCGATACCTTCCCGGCCATCCCCGCCCACGAACCGTTCATCATCCCGGGAACCACGCAGGACTGACCGGGCGCAAACGCGCCCCATCCGAAAAAAACGCCCCGACCGGACATTTCGTTCGGTCGGGGCAATGTTTCAAGCATTACACGCATTACACGCCAAGCACCCGCGCGCTTTAATACTTCCCGTGGGTTTTGAGGGTGTCGTACAGGGCTTCCATGTTTTCTCTCTTGCTGTCGTATATCCCGCCGTCAAAATCGAAGATAAAGCCGCCTCCGGGGGCGCATATATCCAAGAGCCGCTTCGCCTCGTCGACGACCTGCTGTTTCGTGCCGCAAGTCAGCAACCTGGCGGGGTAGAACCCGGAAATACACGCGATGTCCCCCAGTTCTTTCTTGGCCGTCACGGGGTCGACGTCCTCAAAATGCACCACGGTCTTGCCTTTGGGCAATTCTTTCAAATACTTGAGTCTGGAACTGTATTTGGCTTCCGTATATATGTACGGAATGGCGCCGACCTCAATCCAAGCGTCAACGAAACGCCGCAGGTAAGACCAATAGAACTTGGCGTAATGCGCATCGCTCAGGAAGGTGTCCATGCCCTTGTGCATGGGCATAAAAGCCAAGCGTCCCGCGGGGGGCGGGTTTTTCTTTATCTTCTCCACGGTTCTGTCGCAATAGTCGCGCATAAACGCCTCGATGTCGTCCGGATGTTCGTATATGTCCATTGAGGCGAGAAGCGTGCCGCGCAGGTAATCGCTGTAAAAGTCAAAGGCGCAGAAGGTCGGCGCGCCCGCCATTATCGGGAAGCCCATTTTTTCCACTTCTTCGGCAAACGCGCCCAATTCCGCGAAATAATCATTCCACATGCCGTTCAGTTCGACGAGCTCTCGAATCATATCCTGCACGTCATCGCGCGCGAAAGCCGCGCCGAGAGGCAGATAACCCGTCGCAAAAGGCTGAAGGGTTCCGGTAAGATCAAAATGCCGCATCGGTTCCAGAAGCCCGAATATCCGCGGCAAATACTTGGTGGCGGAAAACTCGCCCAGATTGCGTGTCACCTCTTTGAACTCGTCGTCATAAAAGGTTTCGTACTCGATGAACTGGTGAACGCTGTTTTTGTTTATGACGTCGCCCGGCATGCCCGCCCAACGGACGCTCTTGAGCTTGGATTTTTCCAGCATGGGACCGGTCCCTTCAAAGCCCGTGCCGCTCACATAGCCGCTATCCGGTTCATACCGAATAAGGTATTTTCTGATCGCGTCCAAGGCTTTTTTATTGTCGTACAATACGTCGGCCATAGTATAGCCCGCGTCAATGTTGGCGAATACGTTGGTGCCCGGGATAATGATGGGCGTCCTGTCCGGTTCCTTGAGCGCGACTGCGTCGTGAATCCGTTTCAGCCGCTCATCGTATAACTGTTGCGTATTTTTCGTTTCTCCCATAACGGCGTCCTCCCACGATTGTAATAACTCTGCGGAATACGGAATTCCCATGATTCAATAATACAATCCAACGCCTGAAAAGGGAAATTGAAAATTTTCGTTACATCATTCCGTTATAGAATGGTCCGGTTTTAGGAAATGTATCGTTTCCTCCACAAACAGGTCTATCTCTTTTTTTGCGGCGCCCTTTCGCCAGCACATGACAAACCCGCTTTTTGTGTCTTCCAGCGGCAGGAAGCGCAGATGCTTGTTCTCGTAATCCCGATAAAACTTGTCGCAGATAAAAATATCGCTGCCGGAAATCAGGTTCAGCGGCAGCGCGTTCGCGTTTGAAGTGTAGCATGCGAAATCGGGCGCGAATCCATAAGGGGCGCAAAGCGACCGCAGCATCTCTATGTAGCTGGGCGTCTGCAACGGCGATATGGCGATAAAATGGTATTCCTTCAGATCCGATATCGCAAGGCGGTTCTTTTTCGCAAGGGGGTTCGTCTTCAGCATACAGACTTCCAAGGGGCATTCGCCCAGAAGCTCGCGGTTGAACCGGCTCTCGTCCAGACAGATGGCGTCGTAGAGCACGGTGAATATCACGTCCAATTTCCCGTCGACAAGCCGGTTTCGTATGTCCAGAGCATGGCTGTTGTCTATCCGCAGGCGTATGCTCGGGTGCTTTCGCTGAAAAGCCTCCACGTCGGGCAGGAGAAAAGCGTCCGGTCTGTGCGAATCCAGCCCCCCGATGGCAAGGCTTTTGAAGAAGCCCATCTGTATGACGTGTGCTTCTTCAACGGTGGCCTCTATCAAATCCGCTATTCCGCTCCATCTCTCATAAAGGCAGCGCCCGGCGGGCGTCAATCGGATATTCTGTTTTTCCCTGATAAAAAGCTGTATGCCGAGCATCGTTTCCATGCCGGCGATATTTTTGCTGATGGTGGATTGCGTCAAATGAAGGTGGTCGGCCGCTTTCGTGAAGGAATTATACTCCGCTACTTTTAAAAAATATTGAATATGGCCCAGGCTTATGTTTCGGACATCGATATTATGCATAACGACCCCTCCCTGCCAATACACAACAGCCGTGTAGCGTTTACTGCATAAATTGTATCATATGGGCGGGAATTATGGAATCAACAATTTTCGACGCGGGTGCGGAAAAAAATGATAAGGCCATCAAATCGGTTCATACAGAAGAAATTTATTCGTTTTATTTGCCGGACATACGTGATAAAATGGGATATGCCGAACGACCCGGGCATATCAAACAATCGAGAGAAAGGAAATCGCGGTATTGAAGCGGTACGAACACGCGGAACACGCCTACAAGAGAATCGCGGGCGACATCGCCTCGGGGGCGCTCGCCTCGCCCCTGCTGCTGTTCGGCAAGGAGCAATTCCTCGTGCGCTGGGCAGCGGAGGCCGCCTTGAACAGGTATGTGGACCCCTCGCTCAGGGCCATTGATTTCGCGCGGCTCGACGGGGCCGCGACCGACGTGGACACCGTCGTGCGGCACTGCGAAACCCTGCCGCTCGGCAGCGAGAAGAGGCTCGTGCTCGTGGAGGGGCTCACCGCGCTCGCCGGCGACGACGCGCGCGCCTCGGCGCGCTTCGACGAGGATGCCTTCTCCGCGTACATCGCGGGGCTGCCCGACACCTGTCTGCTCATACTGACCGCCGACCGCGCGGACAAGCGCAGGAAATCGTACAAGGCCATCGCGAAAAAGGGCGGGGTCTACGAATTCACGAGCCTCGATCCGCCGCTTCTGCGCGCCTTTGTCGAGAAGCGGCTCAAGGAGGCGGGGAAGCGCGCCTCCGCTTCCGTGATCCGCCAATTCACGGATATGACGGGCTATGCGGAGCGCGATTCGGAGTACACGCTGTACCGTCTGGAGAACGATATCAAAAAGCTCGCGGCCCACTGCGACGGCGACGAGATACGGCTTTCGGACCTCCTCGCCGTCATGGAAGCGAACCTCGATCTGAACGCCTTCGCCCTTGCGGACGCGGCGAGCCGCGGTCGGCGGAGCGAGGCTTTTGATCTGCTCGCCGGCATGCTCGCGTCCGGCGAGAGCGTCTACCGGCTGTTGGCCCTGCTGCTCTCGCAGTTCGAGCTGCTGCTTTCCGTGCGCGAGCTGCTGGACGCGGGCTTCACGCGGGCCCGGATGCAGAGCGAGCTCGGCGTCCACGAATACAGGCTGCGCATGGCCGCGGAAACGGCCGCGCGCTTCGACGCGGACACGCTGCGCGCAATCGTGCTGCGCGCCTGCGAGGCCGACAAGCACATCAAGACGGGCCTGCTGCGCGACACGCTGGCCCTGGAATTGTTCGTAAACGCCGCCGCCGGCCCGCCGCTTCACCGCCGCGATCCGCATGCCTTTGCGCGGTGACGCAAAAAACGGACTGCGGCGGAAGGAACAAATTTCAAAAATTCCAAATAAACAATGAAGTCAGAAAACTCAAAAGCATTGAAAAATACATGCGTTCAGGTTTTTTCATTGCTTTTTTCGTACCGATTTGATATACTTATCAAGGAGTGTCGTTTGGTAATTTTTGAGGAGGAGATTAATTATGTGTGAGAAGAGCTGCAAGGGATCCGCAGCGGATTTTGCCGCCCTTGCTCCTGTTCTGGAGAAGTACGGAGGTGTGAAGGGCAGCCTGATCACCATCCTCCAGAAAACACAGGATATCTACGGATATCTGTCGATGGACGCCGTCAATCACATCGCGTCCAAAACGGGGATCAAGCCCGCGAAGATCTATGGCGTCGCCACGTTCTACACGCAGTTCAGGCTGAAGCCCATAGGGAAGAATCTGATCATGCTCTGCAAGGGGACCGCCTGCCATGTCAACGGCGCCGATCTCATCGAGGAGGCCGTCACGGAGCAGCTTGGCATAGGCGACGGCGAAACGACGCCCGACGGCGTGTTCACGCTGAACAACGTGGCCTGCCTCGGCTGCTGCTCCCTCGCGCCCGTCATGATGATCAAGAGTGCGGACGGTGAGGAAACCTTTGGCAACCTGACCAAGGACAGCGTGAAGGCGATCCTCAAGGAGATCGGCGACGCGGAGAAGGAGGTGGCCGCGGGATGAAGGTTGTAGTGGGACAGGGCAGCTGCGGTGTCGCCACCGGGGCGAAAAAGACCTTTGCGGAATTTGAAAAACGCATCGCGGCGGCCGGGCTCGACGTGCCCGTCGAGAAAACCGGCTGTGTCGGAAACTGTTATCTCGAGCCCATCGTGGACATCTATGACGCCGGCGACACGCTTGCGGCGCGCTACGTGCGCGTGCAGCCGGAGAAGGTCGGCGAGATCGTGGAAAGGCATCTGAAAGGCGGCGAGATCGCGAAAGAGCTCGCCATTTCGGAGGCGGACGAGCGCTTCCTCTCGAGCCAGAAGCGCATCGTGCTGCGCAACGCGGGCGTCATCAATCCCGAGAGCATAGACGCCTATACGGCCGTCGGCGGCTACGGGTCCATCGAGAAGGCGCTGAAAAAGATGTCGCCTGCGTCCGTGATCGAGGAGATCAAGATATCCGGGCTCAGGGGTCGGGGCGGCGCGGGCTTTCCGACCTGGTTCAAATGGGACGCCGCGCGGAAGAACAACGGCGCGAGCAAGTACATGGTCTGCAACGCCGACGAGGGCGACCCGGGCGCGTTCATGGACCGCTCGGTGCTCGAGGGCGACCCGCATTCCCTGCTCGAGGGCATGACGATAGGCGGCTTCGCGATGGGCGCGAACGAGGGCGTCATCTACGTGCGCGCCGAGTATCCGCTGGCCATACACAGGCTCGAGCTGGCGATAGAGCAGGCCAAGGAGAGGGGCTTTCTGGGCAAGGACTTGTTCGGAACGGGCTTTGCCTTCGACATCCGGATCAAGGCCGGCGCGGGCGCCTTCGTGTGCGGCGAGGAAACGGCCCTGATCGCCTCGCTGGAGGGCGAACGGGGCATGCCGCGGCTGAAGCCGCCCTTCCCCGCGGAAAAGGGCTTCTGGCAGCAGCCGACGAACATCAACAACGTCGAAACCTTTGCGAACGTCCCGTGGATCATCGCGAACGGCGGCGCCGCCTTCGGCGCGGTGGGCACGGACAAGAGCAAGGGGACCAAGGTGTTCGCGCTGGCCGGCAAGATCAAGAAGGGTGGCCTCGTGGAGGTGCCGATGGGTCTGCCGCTACGGGACGTGATCTACGGCATAGGCGACGGCATCAAGAACGACAAGGCCTTCAAGGCCGTTCAGATGGGCGGACCCTCCGGCGGCTGCATTCCCGCTTCTCTGATCGATACGCCCGTGGATTATGAGAACATCACCAAGACGGGCGCCATCGTGGGCTCGGGCGGCATGATCGTCATGGACGAAACCACCTGCATGGTGGATATGGCGCGCTACTTCCTCGATTTCACGCGCAAGGAATCCTGCGGCAAATGCAACTACTGCCGCATCGGCACGAAGCGCATGCTTGAGATACTCGAGCGGATCACGGGCGGCGAGGGGCGCGACGGCGACATAGAGCTCCTCGTGGAGCTCGCGGAAAAGATCAAGGACGGCTCCATGTGCGGCCTCGGCCAAACCGCGCCGAATCCCGTGCTGACGACCATACGGTATTTCCGCAACGAGTACGAGGACCACATCTACAAGAAAAAATGCACGGCTCACTCTTGCAAGGCCTTGCTCACGTTCGAGATCACGGACGCCTGCAAGGGCTGTACGCTCTGCGCGAAGAAATGCCCCGTCGAGGCCATTTCGGGCGCGGCGAAGCAGAAACACGTTATTGATTTGGATCGGTGCATACGCTGCGGGAAGTGCGAAGAATCCTGCAAGTTCGACGCCATCCTTCGCGATTAGAGTGAGGTGATATCAGGATGAAGCATTTTAGATTGAATATAGACGGGAAGGAGGTTCTCGGGCTTCCCGGCCAAACCGTTCTCGAGGTGGCGAAGGAGAACGACATCTTCATTCCCACCCTCTGTTTTGACGAGAGGACCGAGATCTACGGCGCCTGCGGCCTCTGCGTCGTGGAGGCGGAGGGGAATCCCAAGATGATCAAGGCCTGCGCCACGACCATAGCGCCGGGCATGGTCATCCGCACGGACACGGTCAGGGTGCGCGAATCGAGAAAGACGAATCTCGAGCTGCTCCTGTCCAACCACGTGGGCGACTGCCGGCCGCCCTGCACGCTCGCCTGCCCCGCGCAGACCGATTGTCAGGGCTATGTGGGCCTGATCGCGAACGGGCGCTTTGCGGAAGCGATTGAGCTTATCAAGGAGAAGATTCCCCTGCCCGCGTCCATAGGGCGCGTGTGCCCGCACCCCTGCGAGGACAACTGCCGCCGCAGGCTCGTCGAGGAGCCCATATCCATCGCGTGGCTCAAGCGCTTCGCCGCGGATACGGATCTGTTCGGCGAGGGCGACCCCTTCATGCCGGAGATCGAGGCCGAAACGGGCAAGTCCGTCGCCGTGATAGGCGGCGGCCCCTACGGGCTTTCGCTCGCGTACTTCCTGCGCCGGCGCGGCCACGCGATCACGGTGTTCGACGCCATGCCCAAGCTCGGCGGGATGCTGCGCTACGGCATTCCCGAATACAGGCTTCCGAAGGCGGTGCTCGACGAGGAGATCGCGCGCATCGAGGCCATGGGCGTCGAGCTCGTGCCGGACACGCGCATCGGCACGGATCTCGATTTTGAAAGCCTGCGAAACGATTTTGACGCCGTATGCGTCGGCATAGGCGCGTGGGTATCCACGGGCGTCGGCTGCAAGGGTGAGGACGCGGCCGGCGTCATGGGCGGCATAGATTTGCTCCGCAGGGTCGTCAGGAACGAGGACATCAAGCTCGGCAAGCGCGTGGCAATCGTCGGGGGCGGGAACACGGCCATGGACGCCTGCCGCACCGCCGTCCGCCTCGGCGCGGACAGCGTCTACAACATCTACCGGCGCACGAAGGACGAAATGCCCGCCGACCGCATAGAGATAGAAGAAGCCGAGGAGGAAGGCGTGATCTTCAAGAACCTGACGAACCCGCTGGAGATCCTCGCGGACGAAACGGGGAAGGTCAATCGGATCGTGCTGCAGGTGATGGAGCTCGGCGAACCCGACGCATCCGGCCGGCGCGCGCCGAGGCCCGTCGAGGGCAAGACGGAAACCCTGGATGTGGACAACATCATACTCGCCATCGGGCAGGCCGTGGACGCGGCGGGCTTTGAGGGCGTGGAACGCACGCGAAAGGGGGGCCTCGCCTACGACGAAGCCACCTTCATGACCCGCATCCCCGGCGTGTTCGTGGGCGGCGACTGCGGAAACGACAAGGTTTCCATCGCCATAGAAGCCATCGCCGACGCGCACAAATCCTGCGATGTCATAGACGCCTACCTCGCCGGCGAGGAGATCCGCTGCGAGAAGCCCTACGCGGTGGAACGCGACGACTTGACGGAGAAGAGCTTCGAGGACAGGGAACGGGAATGCAGGCCCAAGATGCGGCAGCTTTCGCCCGAGGTGCGGCGGGACAACTTCACGGAGGTCGTCTTCGGATACGACGCGGCTCAGGCGGAAACCGACGCGCTGCGCTGCCTCGAATGCGGCTGCGGTGACTACTTCGAATGCAAGCTCGTGGATTTCGCGAACCGGTACGACGTGAAGCCGGAGCGCGTGGCGGGCGACAAGCATCGCATAGAATACGAGGACGAGCATCCCTTCATCATACGGGATCCGAACAAGTGCATCCTCTGCGGCCTCTGCGTCAGGGCCTGCGACGAGGTCATGGGCGTCGGCGCGCTGGGGCTCGTGAACAGGGGCTTCGACACGGTGGTGAAGCCCACGCTCGAAAAGCCCCTGGCGGAATCGGGCTGCATATCCTGCGGCCAGTGCATCAGCGTATGCCCGACGGGCGCGCTGCAGGAGCGGCTTTCCCTCGTGAAGCCGGTGCCGCTCGAAACAACGGAAACGGACACGATCTGCCCCTACTGCTCGGTGGGCTGCGGTCTGCGGCTCGAAACCTACGGTGACATGCTCGTCAAGGCGGTTCCGGACAAGGAGGGCGCGGTGAACAAGGGCCTGCTCTGCGGTCGCGGCCGCTTCGGCTTCGATTGCGCCGAGCTCGAGGGCAAGCTCCTGCGCCCGATGCTCCGCAGGGACGGCAAGCTCGAGGAGGCGACGTATCGCGACGCCTTCATCATGACGGCGAAGAAGGCGCAGGCCGTGGCCGCGCGCTACGGGCGCAAGGCCGTGGCGGTCGCCGTGTCGGACCGCTACACGAACGAGGAGGCCTACGCCGTGAAGATGATGGCCGAGGTGATGGGCGCGCGCGTCCTGTCCTTCAACAACAGAAAGAACGGCCTCGTGCCCGTGCTCGGTTTCGACGCCTCGCCGAACACGATAGACGAGCTGCTCTCGACGGAGCTGATCCTCGCGGTGGGCTTCGACCCCACGGAGAATCCCGTGATTCGCATCAAGCTCAAGCAGGCCGCCGAAGCGGGCGCAAAGGTGCTGCTGATCAACCCCGCGGACGACGAGCAGCCGATGGGCTTCGCCCACAGGATCGTTCGCGCGGAGAACAGCCTCGGATTCCTGCGGGAGCTCGCGAAGGCAATCGCGGACAGCGAAAAGGCCGTGCGGGTCGAAGGCTTTGACGCCTTCGCGGCGGATCTGGCGCGCGTGAAGCCGGGCGCGGAGGCCGCGGAGTTCGCGGCGCTCTACCTCGCGGCGCGGAAGGCCATGATCGTGTTCCAGCAGAACCTGCTTTCGACACAGGCGGCGACGCTGCTCGCCGACATCGCCGTCGCGTCGGGCCACATAGGTGCGCCGCGAAACGGGATACTGCAGGTGAAGTCCAAGAACAACAGCCAAGGGCTCGCGGACCTCGGCATACGGGACGGGGCGGAGGCGATGGACGGCGTCAAGGCGCTGTTGTCCTTCGGCGAGGACCCGGACGCCGCCGCGCTTTCGGAGCTCGAATTCCTCATGGTATGCGACACGCACCTGACCGAAACCGCCGAGGCCGCCGACGTGGTGCTTCCCGGCACAGGCTTTGCGTCCGCGGACGGCACCTTCACGAACACCGAGCGCCGGCTCGGACGGGTCAGACAGGCGGCGGAGGAGGATGTGGAGTTCTCGAACTGGGAGGTGGCGAGCGAGATCGCGCGCGTCTACGAGGTCGATTTCCCGTGGACGGACACGGCCGATATCTCGCGCGAGATGGACGATCTCCTGCCCGCCTACAGATACGCGGCGCCCGGCGAGATCGCGGGCGGCGTGCTCGTGCCGGAGAAGGCCGCGCTCGTCGTCGCGCCGGACGGTGCGCTTACGGACAGGCTTTCGCGCACCGACAACCTGATGAACATGATCGACGCGAGGCTTCCGAAGGCTGCGGCACTGTGACAGGGCCGTACCTTCGCAAGCGCGAAACCGCAATCGAGGGGGGCTGCCCAAAACGGGCAGCCCTCTTTTTTGCGATAAAGCTTTTGCGATAAAAGCCCGAACGCAAAAGCTTTGCTTGACGCGCTTACCGTAATCGTATTAGAATAATAACAACGCGATGATGCGGGCGCCCTTTGCGCAGGCAGCATATCGCACCGTTCTGTCAGAAGGCTTTGTTCTTGCCCTTGGGGGAGGGCTTACGGGGACAATGCCGGAATCAAAGGGAGTAAAGGGAGATTTATCATGAGAAATTGGAAGATCAAAACGAAGCTTTTGTTTGGCTTCCTGCTTGTCGCGGTTCTGACCGCGGTGGTCGGCGCCATCGGGATCTATGGCATGTCGGCCCTGGCCGGCACGGAAGCGAAGATGTTTGGCCATGTCAAAAACATGGAATACGTAAGCAATTTGGAAATCGAGTTGACCTTGCAGCGCGTCGCGTATCGCGAGGCCATGCTGCATTTGGACAATCCGGAAAAAATGAATGCCGCTCTCGCGGATCTGGATGCCGCCCGCACACAGTTCTCCAATGAGATTCAATATCTGCGGGAGCACCTGATGACGGAGGCGGGCAAGGCCACGCTCGTCGATATCGAAACGGCGAACGGCGTCTACATAAAAAAGCTTGACGAGCTGGTTTCGCGGATCCGGGCGCACGATTCGGCGGGTGCTTTCGAGCTCATAGCGTCTTCGCTGACGACCGAGGTGCAGAATGGCATCGACCGCTTGGTGGCCTTGATCAAGACCGTCGCCGAAGATGCGAGCGCCACCGATGCGCAAAAGGCGATGGCTCTGACCGGTGTGCTGATCGCGATGGCGGCCCTTTCCGTGGCCTTCGCCGTCGTTTTCGGACTGCTGATCGCGAGGCTCGTCGCGACGCCCGCCATGCATTTGCTCGAGGCGGCGACTTCCATCGCGAAGGGCGATATCGACGTCAGCGTAAGCGCGACCGGCAAGGATGAAATGGGCGCGCTCGCGGAAGCCTTCAAGGAGATGATCCACGCCATCAAGGAACAGGCGGGTGTCCTGTCCCTGATCGCCGACGGCGATTACCGCGGATCCGTTCCCGTCCGTTCCGACAAGGACATCATGAATCAATCCATCAACACGGTCATAGACAAGAACAACAGGATGCTGCTCGAGATCAAGGAGGCCTCGGCGCAGGTTTCCGCAGGCGCGGGACAGATCGCAACGGGCGCGCAGTCGCTGGCGTCCGGATCGAGCGAACAGGCCGCGACGCTCGAAGAATTTTCCGCGTCCGTTTCGGAGGTGCTTTCGCAGTCCGAGGACAACACCAAGAAGTCGCAGGAGGCTTACGACGATGTGCGGCTTTCGTCCAAGTACATGCACGAGAGCCTGGAGTCCATGTACAATATGACGACGGCCATGAGCGACATCAACGAGAGTTCGAACAACATCGCGAAGGTGATCAAGGTGATAGACGACATCGCGTTCCAGACCAACATCCTCGCGCTGAACGCCGCCGTCGAAGCGGCGCGGGCGGGGCAGCACGGCAAGGGCTTCGCGGTCGTCGCGGACGAGGTCAGAAACCTCGCCTCCAAGTCGGCCGAGGCCGCCAAGGAAACGGCCGTGCTGATAGAAAGCAGCACGCAAAGGGTCACGGAAGGCAATTCCATCGCCGTGCGAACGAGCGAGAGCCTGAATTCCGTCAACGAGATATCCGAGAAAAACGCCTTGTCCATGCAGGCGATCAGCGACGCCTCGCGCAGGCAGAGCGAATCCATTTCCGAGATTACAAGGGGCATGAACCAAATTTCGGACGTGGTGCAGGCCAATTCCGCGACGGCGGAGGAAGCCGCGGCCGCGGCGCAGGAACTGTCCGCACAGGCCGATACGCTTGAAAACATCCTGTCGCGGTTCAAGCTGAAGGAAGCCCTGCGCACGGACCCCGATCCGATGGATGCGCGGCGGGCCTTGGATGCGGCGCCGTCATACGGAAAGGTCACGGAGATAGATCTTGGGAACGTCGTCGACAAGTATTGAACGACGGCGTCAGTCCCCCGCCGCGCTTGATTTCGGGCGGATCGAAAGGGATCGCGTCGCGCGAACCGGAATCGAAGGGGCCGGCCGGCGCGATCCGGCGGGCCCTTTCCGTCCGTGCGGGCTCAGTCCTTTCGCGACAGGACGATCAGCAGCCGGCCGCTTTCCTTGCGGATCGTGACGGGGCCGCCCTTGAATTCGTTGCTGACACCGAGGGGGAAGCCCTGCGTGAGGCGGATGCCCCGCGCGTCGTATTTGGCGTTTTCGATGCAGAGGCCGTCGCAGCTTTCCGTCCACGAGAAGAGGGAGAAATAAAAGTCCTCCTCCGGCCGCAGCACAAAGACGCCGGCGTCCGTCAGGGTCGCCTTGTTCATCGCGTCGGCCAGCCATATGCGCCCGCCGCGGTCCAAGCAGTGGGCTGCGGTCTGGAGGTTTGCGTAGCTGTGGTCGAAGCGTCCGTTCAGGCCGCCGACGACGACGAAGTCACGGAAGCCGGCGTCCAGCCCGTATTTCAAGGCCAGCAGCGTGTCCGTATCGTCCTTTTCGGATGGGAAGCCGATCACCCGCGTTTCCGGCGTGTCCCGCGGGAGCGCGCCAACGGAGTCGAAGTCGCCGATGATTGCGGCGGGTTTGATGCCCTCCGCCGCCGCCGGTTTCAGACCGCCGTCGGCGCACAGGACGAAGTCGTCCGCTCTGAGGCGCAGCGCCGCGGAGATCGTGCCCTCGACGCGGGCGGTGATGATGACGCAGCGCCGCTCTTTTGGCGTGCCGCGCGGCAGGATTCGGCTCATGTCGTTCTCCTGATGTGCCCTGCCCTGAAATAACCGTTGTTGCAAAGTATGTCGTTACCGCTCACCCGTCACGCAATTTTCGTCCATGTCGGAACCCGATTTGGGTTTTAGCCGTCTTAGGTACGTCTGAGTATGCTCCGAGGACCCAAATCCGCCTCCGATGCGCGCCTACGCGTGCCCGGAGCGCAGCGAACGGGTATCCCCATTTACGCAGTAAATGGCCGGAAGGCGCCACTCGACAACTCCCCGGATTCAGCCGGTTGGAGTTGACCGTGATGGGCGAAATTGCGCGGGGTTTGAATAGTAACGAGGTATCTGAGCAGTAACAGTATACCGGAGCGGAAAGCATTTTACAACGGGTGTTTTACGAGTGGCCGGGGGTACTGCGGCGTCTGTTTGATCGCCTTCGCGAAGCGAATAAATGTCTTCATCGCGCTTGTGACATACACATCTTTTTTCCAAAAGACGCCGATTTTTGCCCTCAACGCTTCGGAGAGCGCCCGTTTGCAGAGATTTTTGTCGTTTTCGAACACCTGCTCATACAGAATCGTAACCGCCCTGTTCTGTTCCAACATGTAGCGGATCGTGGGGATTTGATTGGAATGCATGACCACATTCAGCGAAATGTTTTTGTAATGATCGGAGATGGTCTTGAAATGATAAGAGCCTTGCGGCACCATGATAAAGGGATGGCCTTTCAGCATTTCCCCTGTAATGATTTTTTCGTTTGCGAGAGGATGTTTCGGATTTGCCCAGAGTACCAAGTTTGTTAAAAATTTAATTATAGATCGGCGACAGACACCCCGCAAGCGATTGTCGATAGTTTAATTCTATCATAGCATTACTTTTTTCAATTTGCATTTTCAGCCGCGATTTGTTAATAATATGTCAAGCAGCGTTGCTCGCAGAATCGACACAACAGGTAAAGGGCATTTGCGAAAGGAGCAGCCGGTATGGCGAATCGAAACGAACTGAAGGACAGGATCCGAAACGAAAAGCTCTTTGATTTGATTATGGCGGCCGAAGACGCGGCCAAGCTCGTCCGCGACGGCATGGTCGTAGGCGTTTCGGGCTTCACGCCGTCCGGCTATCCGAAGGCGACGCCGCTCGCCGTCGCCGAAAGAGCGAAGGCGGGGGAGAAGCTGAAACTTTCGCTTTATACGGGCGCGTCCGTCGGCCCGGAGATCGACGGCGCCTGGACGGAGGCGGGAATCATCGCAAGGCGCCTGCCCTATCATACGGACGCGAGCATACGCGACAGCATCAACAAGGGCGGTGTCCTGTACATCGACATGCATCTGTCCCAATCCACTCAATACATAAATTACGGCTTTCTGCCCAAGGTGGACATCGCGATTGTAGAGGCCCTGGCGATCAGCCCGGAAGGCCGGCTCATACCCTTGGGCGGGATCGGCAATACGCCTTCCCTCGTCCGCGGCGCAGACAAGGTGATCGTGGAGATCAACTTGCTGAAGCCGCCGGCCATGGAAGGGATGGCGGACATCTACATGCCGGAAAACCCTCCGAACAGGAAGCCGATTCCCCTGACGGCGCCCGGGGATCGGATCGGCGCGCCGTACATCGAATGCGGCCTCGATAAAATCGCCGCCATCGTCCTGACGGACATGCAGGACAAAACCAGACCCTTGGCAAAGGCAACGGACGCGGAACGGAAAATATCGGAAAACATCATCCTTTTTTTCAAGGAGGAAGTCAAAGCGGGGCGCCTCACAAAGGAGCTTTTGCCCTTGCAATCCGGCGTGGGAAGCGTGGCGAACGCCGTGCTGTACGGATTGTGCGAGTCCGATTTTGAAAATCTGACCTGTTACACGGAGGTGGTGCAGGATTCCATGCTGGATCTGCTGAGAACCGGCAAGGCGGTGTTGGCCTCCGCCACATCGCTCAGCCCTTCGCCCGAGGCCCTGCCCGCATTCGAGGAAGAGATCGAATTCTTCAAAGAAAAGATCATCCTCCGGCCGCAGGAGATCAGCAACAGCCCGGAGATAGCCAGAAGACTGGGCGTGATTGCCATGAACACCGCCATAGAGGCGGACATCTACGGCAATGTGAATTCGACGCACATCATGGGTTCGAGGATGATGAACGGGATCGGCGGTTCCGGGGATTTTTCGAGAAACGGCGCCATTACGATTTTCAGCACGGTGTCCACGGCAAAGGACGGGGCGATCTCGTCCATCGTGCCGATGGTTTCCCATGTGGATCATACCGAGCATGAGGTCATGGTGATCGTCACGGAGCAGGGCTATGCCGATCTGAGAGGGCTTGCGCCGAGGGAGCGCGCGGTGAAGATCATCGAAAACTGCGCCCACCCCGACTACAGGGACGCCCTTCTCGATTACTTCAAAAGGGCTTCGGAGGCGGGGCCAAAGCACACGCCTCACATATTGGACGAGGCATTGAGCTGGCATGTGAGATTTTTAAAAACAGGAAGCATGAAGGTATAAGGGCGACAATCGATATATCGCGAAGAAAACAGGGAGGAAAAGACAATGGAACCGACGACCGCGGACGCAAAGGCTTACATTTCCGAATATATCCGAAAAGCGCGAATCGCGCAGGCGGAATTTGAACAATACAGTCAGGAAGACACCGACAGGGCGGTTCGCGCAATCGCGAAGACGATTTTCGACAACGCGGCGCTTCTGGCGGAAATGGCGGTGGAAGAAACGAACATGGGCAATGTCGCGGACAAGACCGCGAAAAACAGGAGCAAGGCGCAGATCATCTGGAACAGCTTGAAGGGCAAGAAATCAAAGGGGATCCTGGACAGGGACGAGGCGACCGGCATCACGCGGATTGCGAAGCCGATGGGCGTAATCGCGGCGATCACCCCCGTCACAAACCCAATCGTGACGCCGATGAGCAATGCCATGTTCGCGCTGAAGGGCGGCAACGCGATCATCGTCACGCCGCACCACAACTCGACGAGATGCAGCGGCGCGGCCGTGGACTTGATCAAGCGTGCGCTAAAGGATTTGGATATTCCTGAAAATATCATACAGATCATAGACAGGCAATCCAGGGAAAACACGAGGGAACTGATCGCGTCGGCGGACGTCGTTATCGCGACGGGCGGCATGGGCATGGTCAAGGCCGCGTACAGCTCGGGGAAGCCCGCTCTCGGCGTCGGCACGGGGAATATTCAGTGCATTATCGACGACGACGCGGACATCTCGGAGGCCGTTCCCAAGATCGCCGCGGGCAGGGCCTTCGATTACGGCATCATCTGCTCCGCCGAGCAGTCCGTCATCTGCACGGACGCGCGCTTTGACGCGGTCTTGCGGGCCTTCGAGGAAAACGGCGCATACGTGGTCCGAAGCGCAAGGGAGCGGGATCTGCTGCGCGGCGCCATCTTCACGGACAAAGCGGCGAACAGGCATTCCGTCGGACAATCCGCCCAAGACATCGGAAAGCTTGCGGGCATCGAGGTTCCCGCGCGCGCAAAGCTGATCGTGGTCGAGGCCGAGGGGACCGGCGAAGCGGATCCGCTGGGCAGGGAAAAGATGTGTCCCGTGTTGGCGGCCTACCGCAGCCGCGATTTCAAGGACAGCGTGGAGATTGCGAAGAGAAACCTCGAAGCGGAAGGCAAGGGGCACAGCGTGTGCATCCATTCAAATAACAGGGAAAACATTGAATACGCGGGGCTCTCCCTTTCTGTTTCCAGATTTGTCATCAACCAAGTCTGCGCGAGCAGCGACGGGGGCAGCTTCCACAACGGTCTTAATCCGACAAACACATTGGGTTGCGGTTCTTGGGGCAACAACAGCATATCCGAGAACCTCACCCACACGCACCTGATCAACATTTCCAGGATTGCGGAATACATGCCGAACAATCCCGTCCCAAGCGAAGAGGAGCTGTGGAGTTCGTTGTGAGGCTTTCCTTTTTTTGGCGTGTGTCGTATTGCGTTTCCGCGGCGCGCGGCGGGCCGCAAAGGTCAGGTGGCGCCTTATGGCGAAACGGGGTGAAATCGGGCAGAAAATTCTGAACAAATCGATCCGTATACGCCGAATTTTCATTTAAATTCGAATGCCATTGAGATATGTCACAATTGCATAAAAAATTTTGAAAAATCAAGGTGTACCGCGAATTTTCGCTTGCCAAGCATATTAAATGTGTATATACTGTTAGTGGAAGACGCAATGTCGGTCTGCTTGAAGGGAATTCGCGGGTAATTTTTATGGAAGAGAAGATCAAATCGATTTTGACCGAGAAGGTCAATCCTCTGTTGGAAGGACACCGCGGCGGCGCGGAGCTCGCGAAATACGAAAACGGCGTGGCATACATCAAGATGACGGGCGCGTGCAGCGGTTGTCCTTCCGCGCAATACACCGTGGAGGACATCATCCGATCCATCGTGTTGCAGGAACTTCCGGAATTGGATGATATTATATTGGATATGTCGGTGAGCCGGGAACTCATCGATATGGCAAAAAAAATACTTAGTGGTGAGATTGAGATTCGTGAATGAGGAGGAATTAAATCATGGCGCTTATGACAGGGGCGGAGTACA
>JAITLA010000257.1 GCA_031278145.1 Eubacteriales Family XIII. Incertae Sedis bacterium | reverse complement strand
ACGGAGGTCTTTTCCGTAAGCGCGGATATGCGAAACGAGGCGCACGAACAAAACATCAGCCCCGCCAAATACCTCGCCATTCTTGAACTGCGGACGCTCGATCCGACCGCGACGGTGGACGCCTGCCGCGAACGGTCCATAGGCGAAATCCGGGAACTCACGCAAGAACACGCCGGCGACCACCATGACGGCGCCGCCGCGCCGGACGGCAATCCCCAAGGCGGCGCTTCCCCGGGCCCGGGGGAGCGGGGGAGCGATCACACCGGCGGGCACGATTGAGAACGCGCCGCGCTCATTCCCAATTCTCCGAGCCGAGCCGCTCCTGCAGCGCCGCGAGCCGTGCGCGCCGTTCGCGCCAATCCGGCAAAACGCCCGCCACGATGCTCCAAAAGCGCGCCGAGTGGTTCATTTCCGTGATGTGCGCAAGCTCGTGAACGACAACGTAGTCGATCACCGCGTCATCCGCGAACACGATCCGCCACGAGAAGCTGAGGCGCCGCCGCGCGGAGCAGCTGCCCCAGCGCGTCTTCGCGGCGGTGATGCCGACGGCGGCCGGCGTGACGTTCATGTACGCGGCGAAGCGGGCCACCCGATCCGTCAGGTGGATCCGCGCCAGCTTGCGATACAGCCGGACGAGCAGGGGCTTGATCCGCGCGGGCGCAAGCTCCGGAGGCAGGTAGAAGCACGCGCCGTCAAAACCCGCGCGCGTGCCCGCGCGCGCGACGAGCGGATACTCCGTGCCGCGAAACAGGACGGCGTCGCCGTAGTGCGGCGCAAAGGCCGCGCGCCGTTTCACCCGCTCCCGCGACGCGGCAAGCTTGTCCGCAATCCATTCCTCCTTCGACGCGACAAAGGCGTCGATGTCGCGCGCCGGCATGCGCAGCGGCGCGCGGACCAAGACGGCGCCGTCGCGGATGTATATCGCGATGCTTTGGCGCTGCGAGCGGGTGAGGTTGTACTCCGGCGCGCGCGGCATGGAATCAGACATCGGCGGATGCGCCCTCCGCACCTTCCGCTTCCGCGCCTTCCGCGAACACGAGCGCCGCGCGCCTGTCCGCCGCCACGCGCTTGTCTTCCCCCTCCTGCGAGAGGAACGCGCAGCCCTGCGGGCGATAGCCCCCGAAGGCGGGCCAGCTCGTGTGCAGCACGAGCTCCCAGCGCGCGCCCGCGGGCGAGGGGATCGTGAACACGCCGTCGCGCACCGGATGGAAGTTGAAGAAGAACAGGAAGCGCCCCTTGCGATAGGCGAGCAGCTTGTCGTCCTCGTGGTGCAGAAGCAGCCGCGCGGGAAGCCCGAGCAGCCTGTTGTCCTTCACGAGCGCGATCATGGCCTTGTCAAACGCCTGCAAAAACCGATAGCGGAGCAGGCCGTCCGCCGGCAGATTCCATTGGCGGCGGGCGTAATGGTAGCTGTTTCCGTTCCCGGGGCGCGGAAAGTCTATCCATTCCGGATGCCCGAACTCGTTGCCCATGAAGTTCAGATAGGCCTCCCCCGCGCAGCTGCATGTGATCAGGCGGATCATCTTGTGCAGGGCCACGGCGCGGTCGATGCGGGGATTTTGCGAGTTCGTGTTCATGGAATCGTACATATCCTTGTCCGCGAGCCGAAACATGACGGTCTTGTCCCCCACGAGGGCCTGATCGTGGGATTCGCAGTAGCCGACCACCTTCTCGCGCGGGCGCCGCTGCGTCAGCTCGTGCCAGAGCGCGCCCACGTCCCATTCCTCGTCCCGCCGCTTGTCGAGATAGCGTATCCACAGATCCGGCAGACCCATGCCGAGCCTGTAATCAAAGCCGATGCCGCCGCTTTGGACCGGCAGACACATGCCGGGCATGCCGCTCATGTCCTCCGCGATAAGCACGCAATCCGGCTTCAGCTCGCGGCAAAGCTCCGTCGCAAGCTGCAGATACGCAAGCGCGTCGAGGTCCGTGTTCTCGGAAAAGTATTTCCCGTAATCGTCGAAGGCCACGCCCAGGCCGTGGTTGCGGTAGAGCATCGAGGTGACGCCATCGAAGCGGAAGCCGTCGAAATGATATTCCTCCATCCAGAATTTCAGATTGGACAGCAGAAAGTGGAGCACGCCCGGCTTTCCGTAATCGAACAGCTTGCTGTTCCATTGCGGGTGATCGCCCCGCGCGCCGCGATGAAAGAACCGGTACACCGTCCCGTCAAAGCGCGCGATGCCCTCCGTTTCGTTTCGGGCCGCGTGGGAATGCACCAGGTCGAGAAAGACGGCGAGGCCCATGCCGTGCGCCGTGTCGATCAGGGATTTGAGATCCTCCGGCAGGCCGAAGCGCGACGATGCCGCGAAGAAATTCGATACCTGATAGCCGAAGGAACCGTAATAGGGATGCTCTAGGATTGCCATCAGCTGGATTGCGTTGTAGCCGAGCGCGCGCACCTTGGGCAGCATGAAATCCCGAAACTCCGTGTACAGGGTGATGCCGGCCCTCTCGCCGGACATACCCACGTGCGCCTCGTAGATCAAAAGAGGCGCGTCCGTATCGCGCGCAAAGCCGGCGTCCGTCCAAGCAAAGGGCGTTTCGGGCAGCCATATCTGCCCGTCGAAGGCAAGGCTCCCCGCGTCCTGCACGACGCGCTTGCAATAGAGCGGTATGCGTTCGAAGCATTCCGTTTCCGTCCGTATCAGGATGCGCACCTTAGAGCCGTGCGGCGGCGCGCCGTGTACGAAAAGCTCCCACACCCCGTCCGCAGAGCCGCGCATCGGATGGCTCGCGCGATTCCAGCC
>JAITLA010000090.1 GCA_031278145.1 Eubacteriales Family XIII. Incertae Sedis bacterium | reverse complement strand
CGCGTTTCGCCGATGTACACGGCGACGGCGCACAGGGCGGGTCTGTCCACGGCTTCTATGGGCCGCATGGTTTCCGCGTCCACGATTTCAATGTAATCCACGCGCGCGAGCGGGACGCCGGACAGGCTTTCGCGCACGCGCCGCTTGATTCGCTCCGCGTCCGAAACGCCTTGCCGGCGCAGCGCCGCCGCGCTTGAGAGCGCCTTGAACACGCAGGGGGCCGCGGCGCGTTCCTCGGCGTTCAGATAGGCGTTGCGGGAGCTCATCGCGAGGCCGTCCGCCTCCCGCACGGTGGGTGCGCCCACAACCGCGACACGCATGTTGAAATCCTTCGCCATGCGCTTGACGACGGCCAGTTGCTGGGCGTCCTTTTGACCGAAATAGGCCCTGTCCGGCAGCGTGGCGTGAAAGAGCTTCATCACGACGGTGCACACGCCGCAGAAGTGATTCGGCCGCTTCGTCCCGCATAGGCTCTCCGTCAGCACGCGCATCTCCACGCGGCTGCAAAAGCCCTCCGGGTACATTTCCGCCGCTGCGGGATTGAACACGGCATCGACGCCGGCCCGCTCGCACAGGGCGAGGTCGCGCGCGAGATCGCGCGGGTAGCGGTCAAAATCCTCGTTCGCGCCGAATTGGATCGGATTGACGAATATGCTCACGACCGTGCGGTCGTTCTCGCGGGCGGATTTTCGCACGAGGCTCATATGGCCCTCGTGCAGGCTGCCCATCGTGGGAACGAGGCCCACGGACAGCCCGGCGGTCCGCCAGCTCGTCGCCAAGGATTGCATGCCTGAAATGTTTTGTGGTATCTCCAAAGCCTTGCCTCCCAAAAAGCGTCGCCGCATCAAGCTCAAGCCTTCGGTTCGTACTGCCTTTTGAGCTCGTTCAGGATTTCCTCGTCGATGCCGAATGCGTGCTCGGCCGCAGGGAACAGGCCGCTTTCGGTTTCCGCGATGTAGCCGCAAAAGGCGCTTTTCATCACGCTCCCGGCATCGGCGTACTGTTTCACGAACCTCGGCCTGTTGCCGGGATAGAGGGCCAGCATATCCTGATATACCAGCACCTGCCCATCGCAGTCCGCGCCGGCGCCTATGCCTATGGTGGGGATTCGCAGAAGCCGCGTGATCAGCGCGGCCAGCCCCGCGGGTACGCATTCCAGCACCACGGCGAAGGCGCCCGCCCGTTCGAGGGCCAGCGCGTCCTCTATCAGCCGGCGCGCCCGGTCCCGGTCCTTTCCCTGCACCTTGTAGCCGCCCAGCACGTTGATGGACTGCGGCGTCAGCCCCAGATGGCCCATCACGGGAACGGACGCCTCGGTGATCGCCTCTATCTGCGGGCAGACCGCCGCGCCCCCCTCCAGCTTCACGGCGCCGACGCCCGTTTCCTTCACCAGCCTTCCGGCGTTGGCAACGGCCTCGGCGACGGACACCTGATAGGACATAAAGGGCATGTCCGCCACGACCAAGGCCCGCTCGCAGCCCCGCACAACCGCCTTCGCGTGGTGGATCATGTCCTCCATGGTGACGGGCAGCGTGCTGTCGTAGCCCAGCATGACCATGCCGAGGGAATCCCCGACCAGCAGCGCATCGATCCCGCAGGCGTCCATCAGCTTGGCCGTGGAGTAGTCATAGGCCGTCAGCATGGTGATCCTTTCGTTTTTCGACTTCTTTTCCGATAGGGAAAGCGCCGTATTCTTCATCTGTTCAACTCCTCCTCGATTTCCTCGTAATTCCGCTCGGGGTTTTTCGCCCGCGCGACCCGCAGCAATTCCCGCGAAAGCAGCGCGTACAGGCTGCGCGCGGGCTCCTTCAGGCACCGCAAATGCCTGCGCACGGTTTCCGTGTCGCCGCGCTCAAGCGGGCCCGTCAGGGCCGAAACCGCGCCGCGCGCGTATAGGTTTTCCGCGTTCCCGAGGAAGAGCCGCCTCGAGGCGTCCTCGACGAATTCCCGATCCAAGCCGCAGGACAGCAAGAGCCCCGCACCCGTGTGCGCCAGAGCGACGGCGAGATTGGTCAGGAATACGGCCCCCGCGTGATAGACGTCCTTCCGGTCCGCATCCATCGTTTCCGCGGGATTGCCCATGGCGCGCAGGAAGGCCCGCATATCGGCCGCCGCCGCGGCCTCGCCCTCCACGGTGAAGGGGACGGAACGCATATGCCGATGGGCATCCGGTCCGCCGTCGATTGCGGCCAGGGGATGCACGGACAAGCCCGCCGCGCCGTGGGCGGATATGCCGTCAAAGACGCGAGAGGACAGCGCGCCGCTGCAATGGCAGACGCATTTCCCTTTTATGTCCGCGTGTTTTAAGCCCTCCCATATGCCGCCTATGGCCGCATCGGGCACGGTGACGAAGATCACGGCGCTGTCGGCGGCGAGGCGTTCCATGGAATCGTAGACCCTCGATCCCGTGAAGCGCGCGGCGGCCTCCGCGCTCTCCTTGCGCCTGCCGAAATAGCCGCGCACCGCATGTCCGCGTTCCGCGAAGTATTTGCCCAGCGTCGTTCCCAGCTTGCCCGCTCCGATGAAGCCGAAGCCGTTGATGTCCATGCCTTTCGCGCTCCTTTCCGCCGGCCGAGGCCCGCCTGCCCGGGCCTTTGCCGCGCCGTTTTGCCCGCCGCGCCCGCGCATTGCTTTAAGCATATCATAGTTTGGGTTGATTTTCAAACATTGCGCGGATTCTCGCAAACAATGCTTGATTTCCGCCCGAAAATATGCTTAAATGCTAGTAAGGGGGATAACTTGAGATGATTATAAAAAACCGCTCCAAAAACCGCAGGCCGACGGTGGTCTTGTTTTTGTCGGCCCTTTTGCTCGTCACACTGCTTGCCGGATGCGCGCGCGGAAACACCGCGGGGGATTCGGCGGAGGGCAGCCGGACCGAAACCGACGCGCCGAGCGCCGAGGCCGCCGAAGAAACGACGGTGGTAGGGGGCGTCGATATCACGGTCACATCTTGGATTTCCGAAAAAAGACCGGACCAAAACGTATCAAGCGAAACGGATCTGAGCTATATCGACGTCGGCCTCGGGGAGGTGGGCGACCGGCGGATGGGCCTCGTGCGCTTCGATCTGCCTGCGGGCGTCGTCCCGCAGGATCTCGTGTCCGCGCGGCTGCTCTTGAAAGTGAAAGACGGCGACGCGCCGAAGATACGAGCCGGAACGGTCGCCGTTCCGTGGGGTTTTGCCGTCGCGGATTGGAATTCCGTGGAGGGATACACATCGTTTCGCGACGATTCGCCGATCTGCGAGAAAGACGAAGGGGATTGGTACGGCGTCGATGTGACGGATATCGTGCGGGAATGGCTCGCCGGGGACAGCCCCAACTACGGCTTCGCGCT
>JAITLA010000075.1 GCA_031278145.1 Eubacteriales Family XIII. Incertae Sedis bacterium | reverse complement strand
TGCGTTTCGGCGTCGAGGGGCAGGCCCAGCACCATGTTGCCGTTGCGGTCCACGAGGTTGCCCGCGCTGTCTATGGACAGGACGCCGGCCCGCGTGTACTTGGCGAGGCCGTCCGCGGTCTTGACCGCGATGAAGCCGTCGCCGTTGATGTAGACGTCGAGCGGCCTGTTCGTCGTGGCCGCGCCCGCCCGCGTGTAGATCACGTCCACCGTGGCGACCTTGGCGCCGTAGCCGAGCTGCGAGGGGTTGGTGCCGCCCTGGTTCGCGTTCGGCTGCGAGGCCGCGCGGCGCGTGGAATAGAACACGTCCGCGAAGGTCGCCCTGTTGGACTTATAGCCGTATGTGTTGACATTGGCTATGTTGTTTCCGATTACGTCCATCTTCGTCTGATGGGCCTGCAAGCCGGAAACGGCTGAATACATTGAACCAATCATAGTTGATTTTACACCTTTCGATATGTGCGCCCGTCGCCGCGAGGCGGCGCGGACGCCGAGCCGATCCCACCGCCTGCATTGCGGCGGGGCCGGCCGATGCATCCAAGGCACGGCGTCGTTCTCTTCCCGGCGGACCCGTCCGTCGTTCGGGGTCCGCGTAAGCCTCCTGATTTATGGATCGTAGAGGTCCGGCTACATTACAGGAAAACCGCTCCTTCGATGTTTGTGAATATATTATCCTTCATCTCGTTTTTGTCCACCACCGTCACGACGACCTTGCTGCCCGCGTTGACGATGAACGCGGAATCGTTCATCACGATGAGCGCGTCGCGGACGCCCTTGCCGGCCGCCCGGTCACAGGCTTCGCTGAGCCGGTCCAGATCGGACGTTTCTATCGCGATATTCCGCTCCTTCGCGCGCAGATCCGCGTGCTTGGAAAAGGAGAGCGCCTTCCGCTCGCCCTCTATCCTGCGGCTGAGCAGCTCCCGAAAGGAGCTTCCGGCTTCGATCTCCGGGCCGCGGGCGTCCTGCCCGCCGGTTTGCCCTCGGAGGCGCGCCGCGCGTTCGGCGATGCTTGTCTGCGGATTGTATCCGCCTTTGATCGTTTGATCGGACATGCCCTTCTCCTAACAGAAGCCCGTGGTTACGGATTGCTCGCTTCGTCCGCTTCGTCCGCCGCCGAAAGCTCGGTCAGCTCGCGCAGGTAGTAGGCCGTGCCGCCGATGTAGGCGCGCACCTCGTCGTCCACGATCCGCAGCTGTTCTATCCGGCCGCGAACGGTATCGATGCCCGTGTCCGTGCTGCGCATGGCCGTCGCGATCATGCCGATCAGACCCGCGTTTGACGCAAGCGCGTTCTCACCCGTGCTCCCGCTCGCGTCCGTGACGCTCATGACGTTGGCGATGCCGTAGGATTCGCCGCCTATGACCACCTCCGCCGCGCCGTTGTACAGATTGACGCCCTCGACGAGGCCGGTTTTGCTCTGCATCTGTCCGTTGTCGTCCACGAAGGCGACAATCGCCTGCTTGCCTATGAGCGACATGCTGTAGGTGACGCTCGTGAGCTCCTGCATGTCGGACAGCGCGTTCACCATCGAGAACTGCGCCATCTGGTTGATAAGCTGCGAGTTGTCCGTGGGGTTGAACATATCCTGATTTTGGAGCTGGGCCACCATCAGCTGAAAGAAGTCGTCCATCGTCAGGCTCTGATCGTCCGTGCGGCTTGTGCCGCTCGTCGCAACCATCGTCTGCAGGAAATCGCTCACGCCGCTTACGGTGCCGTCTGCCATATCCATCCCTCCTTTCTATGCTGTGAGATCCAGACGCCGCGCGTAGTGCGGGGCCGCGGGCGCCGCTTCCTCCGCCGCGACGTCGGCGTCGCTTCCGCCGCTCTGCGCGGCCCGTGCCTTGCCGTCCCGTTCCGATTCTTCCTCACGCCCGCCGCCTTGGGCGAGGTCCATGAAGAAGGCCATGCTGCGGTCGCCGTAGGCATACGCGGGCTGCTGCCCCTGAAACGCCGCGCCCGTGTTCACGCTTTCCACCTGCACGTTCTGCAGTCCCAGCGCCTGCACGAGCTTGTCCGTCTGCCCCGCGAGCAGGGCCTGCGTCTTGGCGCTCTCCGCCGCGATGTCGATCACCAGCTTGCCGGCGGACGTGAGCTTCATGCTGACGTCGATCCGGCCGAGCTCGGCCGGTTCCAGGCGCATCGACAGGGTGGTCGGGAGCCGCTTGTCCGCGAGAGCCGTGAAGACCTCGCGCGCGATTTGGCCGTAGGGCGCCGTTTTTTCCGCGCCGCTTCCCGGATCCGCCGTCCGTGCGGCCGATTCCGTACCCGCCGCCGCGATGCCGTCCTGCGGGATCGCTGCGCCGCTCGCGCCCCGCGCTTCCGCCGCAGCGCCGCTTTCGGGCGTGCCGCTCGAAGCCGAGAGCAAAATCCGCGGCGTCGTGGCGCCGTCCGCCGGCGCTTCGGCCGCAAGGGCCGCCGTTGCCGCGCCGTCTTCCGCGCGCGCGAGGGACAGAGCCTCCGCGTCCGCGATCTTCGCGTCCCGCGATGCGCGCGGCGTCGTGTCCGCGGGGAGCGGAGCGTCAAGCCGCACGGCCTTCGCGGCCATGGGGGCTTCCGCCTCCGGTGCGCCGCCCGCCGGGCCGTCCGCAACCGGGATCGCAGCCGCGGCCCGAATCGCCGCTTCCACCGCCGCGCCGTTGGCCGCGCCGTCCGCAGAGAGCGCCGCCGCAGCCGGGATCGCCGTCGCGGCTCGGATTGCGGCGGTGACCGCCGTGCCGTCCGCAAGGAGCGCCGCGTGTGCGGTACCCGTGCCCGAGGCCGCGTCGTCGTCCGCAAGGAGCGCAAGGGCCTCTGCGGTCAAGGACCCCGTCGAAGCCGCGAGAAGCTCCTCGGCGGGCGCCTCGGCAATCGCCGAAAGCAAGGCATCCCGTGCCGGGACCGTTTCCGCGCCGTCCGTGGCGGGTGCGCGGGCAAGGGCGTCGCCGCCGAGCAGCAGCTTCACGAGCAGGGAGAGATCCAAGCCCGCGGCGCCTTCCGCGTCCGCCTCGGCCGCCGTGCCTTGCGCCAAGGCCGCCGTCGCCTGCGCGCCCGTCCCGCCCCTTTGGAGCAGAGCCGCCGCGATCAGGTTTTGGAACAGTGCGGCGTCGGCCGCGCTCGCCGCATTCGCCGCGCTCGCCGCTTCGGCGCCTTGCGCGCCCTGCGCACCGCCCATCAAATTCACATTCGTCATTCTTTTTCACCTCCTTTCGCACATCGGCTTCCCCGGCGGCGCGGGATTCCCGCGCGTGGGCCCGTTTTCGGACCCCGCCGCTCACCGACGGATTCTTTCCGGCTGTCTTCCGCCGGACGCGGGGACCGAACGGTGTTCGGTCCCCGCGTCCGGCGGAAGGGCCGCCTCAGGTGCCGTCCGCGTGCATCAAGCGTGCCGTGTTCACGTATTCCTCGACCTGCCGCTCGTTCTCCTTGATCTCTTCCTTGCGGTACGCGTTCAGCCTCGATTCCCGCAGGAGCTCGATGGACTTTGTTTCGAGGCGCAGCGCCTTGATCAGATCGATCTGCTTCTCGATCTTCCGTTCCGTCTGCGCCGCGAGCCGCTTCGCCTTCGCGAGCTCCGCCCGCAGGAAATCCTCGTAGCGGATGTACATCCGGCAGATCGCGGGCGTGACGCCGCCCTTGATCTGCGCCGCACGGAGCTCCGCCCTGTTCGCGCGCGCCGCCTCCGTCATCTCGGCCATGCGGTCGTTCAGCGCCGCCAGCTCCGCGTTCAGCGCCGCCAGCGTCAGTATCTCGTTATCGAGAAGCTTGGACTTGTAGTCCAAGAGTTTGTCCGGTTTGAATTGAAATTTTTTCATGGTGTAATCGTTTCGGCCGTTTCATCGCCGTCCGTGTGTTCTCCCGCGCGCCGCCCCGGTGTTCGAGGGGTTTGTCGCCATCCGTCAACCGATTGCCTTCTTCATGAGCGCCACGCTGTCCGCGTAGGAAACCTTCTCCTCGACCTTCTGCCGCAGGAAGGCGTTGATGCCGTCGAGCTTGGCAATCGCCTCGTCCAGCACGGGGTTGCTTCCGCTCTTGTACGCGCCGATGCTGACGAGGTCGTAGTTCGCTTCGTGCACCGCCAGCAGGTTGCGCATCGCGCCCGCGTCGTCTATCTGCTCCTGCGGCACGATGTCGTTCATCAGGCGGCTGACGCTGCCCAGAACGTCCACGGCCGGGTAGTGGTTGCGCGCGGCGATGGTCCGCGACAGTATGATGTGGCCGTCTATGATGCCCCTCACCGTGTCGGATATGGGCTCGTTCACATCATCGCCCTCGACGAGTACGGTATAAATTCCGGTGATGGAGCCTCTCTCAAAATTGCCCGTGCGCTCCAGCAGCTTGGGCATCAGCGAGTAGATCGACGGCGTGTAGCCCCTGGCCACGGGCGGTTCTCCCGTCGCGAGGCCGATCTCCCGCTGCGCCATCGCGAAGCGCGTCAGCGAATCCATCATCAAGAGGACGTCCTTGCCCTTGTCCTTGAAATACTCCGCAATCGCGGTGGCCGCCTGCGCGCAGCGGAGGCGCTGCATCGGCGGCCGATCCGAGGTGGCCACGACGAGCACCGTGCGCGCGAGCCCTTCCTCGCCGAGGTCCCGCTCAAGGAACTCGCGCACCTCGCGGCCCCTCTCGCCGACAAGGCCGATCACGTTGATATCCGCCTTGACGTTCCGCGCAATCATGCCGAGCAGCGTGCTCTTGCCCACGCCGCTCCCCGAGAATATGCCCATGCGCTGGCCCTTGCCTATCGTCAGGAGCCCGTCTATCGCCTTGACGCCGAACTCGAGTATCTCCTTGATCCGCGGCCTGTCCAGCGGATTTGCGCCGGGGCTTTGGATGTCGTATTCCGTTTCGTATTCTATCGGCGGGCCGTCGTCCATCGGCCGGCCGAGGGAATTCACGACCCGGCCCACCAGGCCCTCGGAAACGCCTATCTTCAGGGAGGCGTGCGTCGTTTCCACGAGATTGCCGCCGCTGATGCCCTCCGGTTCCTCGTAGGGCATGAGCAGGACCTTGTTGCCGCGAAAGCCCACGACCTCGGCGCCTATATGGCGCTTGAGCCGTCTGTCGTCGTATATCTTGCACAGATCGCCGATCTTGCACTCGGGTCCGTTGGACTCTATCATCATCCCCACGACCTGATCGATCCGCCCGAACTGCCGGAAGGTTTCCGCGTTGCGAATCCGCCGCAGGTATTTGTTCACATCCATCAAAGGTCCTCTGTCAGCGTTTCCCGCAGGATCGCAAGCTGTGACGGAATGCTCGCGTCCACGACGCCCGTTTCCGTTTCGAGCATGATGCTGTCGTCCTCTTTGACGAGAACGGTCTTGAGTCCGTTCGCGAAACGCTTGAGTTTTTTCGTTATGTTCTTGTCCAGATGCAGCTCCAAGCTGTTCTGGAACTCCGAGAGGTAGAGGCGTATCACGTCGTCGCTCTCCCGAACGACCTCCGCGAGCATCTTGGAAACGGCGCTCGTATCCACGAGGCACTGTCCGCGCAGGATCTTCTCCGCCGCCGCCACGGCGATCAGGATCAGATCCTTCTCTTCCCTCCGCAGGGCCTCGAGCCGTTCCCGGCGGATGCATTCCGCCAAGGCCTCCAGCTCTTCCATATGGTCCTCGGTCGCCGCCAGAGCGACCCGGCGGCCTTCCTCGGCGCCGCGCGCGTATCCGGCCTCAAAGCCCGACGCCTCCGCTTCCTCTCGGATCAGGACGGCCCGGCTCGCGGCCTCGCGGGCGATCTCCGCGGCATCCTCCCGCGCCGCGCGGACGAGCTCCTTGGCTCTTTCGGCCGCGTCGTCCAGCATCGTCCGCACGGCGTCCGCCGCCTCGTCGCGCATCGAGGAAACGCCCTTCTCGCCCGCGGCGTCCTTCAGGGCCGCGATCACCTCGGGCGGAACCTCGTATTGCAGGTCCCGCTTGACCACCCTCGTATTAGACAATCATATCATCCTTTCCGCCCTTGCTGATGACGATCTCGCCCTCCTCTTCCAGGCGTCTGATGATGGAAACGATCTTCTGCTGCGCCTCGTCCACGTCGCGCATTCTGATGTTGTGCAGGTATTCCATCTCGCTTTCCACGGTTTCGCGCATGCGCTGGGACATATTCTCGAAGATGACGCGCATGACGTTCTCGTTGGAGCCCTTGAGCGCAACCGCCATCTCCTTGGTTTCGACCTCGCGCAGGAAGCGCTGTATGGCCATGCCGTCGAGCGTTATGATATCCTCGAACACGAACATCTTCTTGCGGATCTCGTCCGCCAGCTTGGCGTCGGTCTTGGACAGCTCGTCGAATATGTATTTCTCCGTGGCGCGGTCCACGCTGTTCATGATCTCGGCGATGTAGTTGATGCCACCCACCTCGAGCAGATCCACGGACACAACGGATTCGAATTTCTTTTCCAGTATGTTCTCCACCTGCTTGATGATCTCGGGAGAGGTCCTGTCCATGCGCGCGATGCGCTCCACGACCTCGACGCGGATCGACTTGGGCAGCTCGGAGATGATCGCGGAGGCTTGGTCCGCCCGCGCGTAGGAGAGGATCAGCGCGATGGTCTGCGGATGCTCACCGACGATCATGTTCATCAGATTCTTGTAATCCGCCTTGCGTATGAAGTCAAAGGCCTTGGTTTTCAGGGTCTTTGTTACCTTTTCGAGGAGGATGGAGCCCTGCTGCGCGCCGAAGGCCTTTTCGAGCACGCTCTTGGCGTAGAGCACGCCGCCTTCGAGATAGACCTTCTGCGCGATGCAGAGCTGGTAGAACTCGTCCAGCACCTCGGCCGCTTCGTCCGGCGATACGGACTCCTGCCGCGCGATCTCGTAGGTGATCTTCTCTATGTCGTCCTCGTTCATGCTCTTGTAGACGCCGGCGGCCACATCGCTGCCGAGCGCGATGACGACCTGCGCCGCCTTCTGCTTTGAAGTCAGATTTGCCATATCGGCACTATCCCTCCTCCGACCGCAACAGGGTCTTGATCATCTGGGCCGTGATCTCCGGGTTTTGCTTCGCGAATTCCTGTATCTCTTCGCGCCTCTTGTCCCGCATCGGCGTGATGGGGCCGATCTCCACGTCGGCCGCCGGAATCGGCCGGCCTTCCTCGTCGTACTCGACCATCGCCGCGGCCGCGGCCGCCTCCGCCGCCGCAGCGGCTTCCGCTTCCGCCGCCGCCGCAGCGGCCGCGGCCTTCCTGCGCCTGCGCATGAGCAGGAGCAGGACGACGAGGGCCGCCAAAAGGATGGCCCCCGCGATGGCGCCGAGCAGGAGATAGCGGTTCAGGCCCTCCTCCACCGGTTCCTCCGCGGGTTGTTCCTCACTATAGAAGACGAAATTGGATACGGCCACGTTCTCCGGCGGAACATTGGCCGCCATCGACACGAGGCTGATGACGCGCGCCTCCTCGCCGGGGGCGAAGCTCGCCTTGTTCACGGAGATGCCGATGGTGACGGATTCGATGGCCTCTCCGTTGTTGACCGTCTGCACCCGCTCCTGGCTGACATCGTATTCCGTTTCGCTGCTGCTCGCGGACGACGAGGATTCGCCGACGTAGCTGCCCGTGGGATATTGGGGGACCTGCGCGTTCGTGTCCGTCCCGGGTATGCCCGCGTCGCCCTCGGTCGAGCTGTAGCTCTCGGAGGATGCGGCCTCTTTGCTTACGACGCCCGTGTTGTCGCCGTCCGGCGACGGCGTGTAGGTGGTTCGATCCGAGAAGGAGAGGTTCGGGTTCACGACGGCCGCAACCGCCACGCGCAGATCTTGGGCGGCGTAAGGGCCCGTGAGCACGGTGATCACCTTCTGGCGTATATCGCTCTCATACTGCCGCCTGTACTCGAGGGCCGTGCCCGCGCCGCCGTAGGCGGAGCCGCCCGTGATGTCGTTGCCGTAGCCGTCTATCATCGCGATGTTTTCCACCGTGAGGCCCGACACCGACTTGGCCACGAGGTTTCGGATGCCCGCGATCTGATTCTGCGTCAGGCTGCGGCCTTCCTGCATATGGATGATGACGGAGGCGCCGGGGGCTGTGTCCTCTCCCAGATAGGCGGCCCGCTCGGAGGGCGGCGTGATGTTGGCAATCGCGTCCCTGACCCCGTCGAGGGTCTTGATGCTGGCGCCGATCCGTTCCTGCGCCTGCCTGTACTCGGCCTGCCTGCGGCTGTAGTCCGTGGTCAGTACGCTGTCGTTTTCCTCCACGACCCAGTAGCTGAGCCCGTTTTTCGGATAGCCCGCGGTGGCGAGCTGCATGCGAACAACCGCCTCCTGCTTCTTGGGCACCATGATCCGGCCCGCGCCGTCAAAGCGCACGCCGACGCCCATATCGCCGAGCTGCGACAAGATCTCGGTCTGCTCGTATTCGGGAAGCTCCGTGTAGATTGTGACGTACTCCTCCGAATTCATCCAAACGCTGACAGCCAGCGCGGCCACCAGGATCAGCGCAAGCGCGGCGATCAGCAGCCGTTTGGCGAGCGTGCTCAAGCCGCTCCAAAACCGTCGAAGGGGTGCAAATATTCTTGCTAACTGTTCACCCATATATGCATGTACCGACTTTCTTTTGGCATCCTATTTCGTGAAGAAATTCCCTCCCCCCGTCCGCACGGCACGGGCCGCGGCGGCGCACCGAAACGCAAAACGCGCGTGTCAGACGCTGATCCGCATGATTTCGGAATACGCGTCAAGCACCTTGTTTCGTATCTGGACCATCATGGACAGCGTAAGCTCCGCCTTGGCGGCGTTGATCATCGCCGTGTGCGGATCCTCCATCGCGCCGATTGACAGGAGATACGCATCCTGCTCGGCGACGGCCTCCGTCTGCTCCACATCGCCAATCAGGCCCTCAAAAATCTTCCGAAAGTCGGAATCGTACACCGGCGTTTCGTCGGAGAGAGGGCCTGTCACGTTTTCGATTTTTTCAATGAAAGCGTTGATTCTGCTGAGATCCAAAGCTGAATTGATTGGAACTATAACCATATTTTTCTACCTCTTGCCCGTTTCGGGCGCCGGACGCGCCCTTCAAGCACCCGCGCGGGGCGCTATCTGCCGATCTGCAACGCGCTGCTGATCATGGATTTCGTGGCGTTGAACATCGTGACGTTCGCGGAATAGGCCCTGGTCGCGGCCAGCATGTTGATAAGCTCCTCCGTGCGGTTCACGTTGGGCATGGTGACGTAGCCGTCCTCGTCGGCGTCGGGATGCGTCGGGTCGTAGACGGGCACGAGATCCGATTGGTCCTCGAATATCCGCGCGACCTTCACGCCGCCCGCGTTCACGGTGGGATCCCGGCCCACGCCCGGCGTCACGCGCAACGCGCCGTCCGAGCCCGAGGCCTGCCGCATGAGCTCCCGCTTGAAGTCCCCCTCGTTGATGGTCTGCAGCACGACGAGGCGCCGCCTGTACGGTCCGCCCGCCTGCGTGCGCGTGACGTCGGAGTTTGCGATGTTCTGCGCCATGATATCCATGCGCAGCTTCTGCGCCGTCAGGCCGGAGCCCGAAATGTTCAGCGCGTTCAGGTAGTTCATGTCGCGCTACCTCCCTTCCCTCACGGCGTAGCGGAGCCTCGAGAAGGTGTCCGTGATCTGCCGCGTCAGGTAGTCGTACTGGATCTGGACCTTGGCCATCTCGATGTTCTCTTCTTCGAGGTTCACGTTGCTCGCGTCGGCGCGCTCCGAATACGTGTTGTTTTCATGCACGCCGATGTCCGCGTCCTTCACGGACGAGAGGGCGCGCATGTAGCCCCCGCCGGAAACCGAAGCCTCGCGCTTGAAATTTCGGATGGCGCGGTCGAGCGCGGCCTCGAATTCCACCTTTATGGCCTTATAGCCCGGCGTTTCATGGTTTGCGATGTTGGCCGCGATGGCCTTCTCCCGCTGCCACGTGCCGTCCAGAGCCCGCTGCAAAGCGGCTGTGGTCAAAGAGTCGCCTATCATACCATTCTCCTTGTATATTTGATGCGCGTGCGCTGTTCCAAAACATTTTAACATACCGTTTCTCGTTTCACAAGCAATTTTTCATCAAAAATCCATATCGGGTCTAAAGTTTTCGGCAAAAAGTCCGATAATAGAACTGTAGTCTTGCGTTTTCTTCGATTCGTTTTTCGGAAAAGTTTTATTTTTTTCTTAATTTTCCGAAGGAATTTACGATATATAGAGTATGAACGAACTCGACACCAAGCCTACTGCAAGGAAAGGAGCTTAGCATGGAAATCTCCCTGATCGGCAAGCCGAAAGCGCTGCAACCGCAGACGGCGCAAGACCTGCCCAAGGCCGCAAGGGACGAGGGCGGTGAGAAAGCCGCGGCTTCGCGCAAGCTCGACAGCGCGGAAATCTCCGCGGGACATGCCGGCGCGTTCGAGGACAAGCGTCTGTCGATTGCCAAGTCGGCGGTTCTGTACGACGTGTCCCTCAGCGCGTTCACGGATAGGCTCGAGGAAATCCGGCAGCGTGTGACGGACGGTTCTTATGAGGTGCCGGACGCGACCCTGGCGGATGCCTTGCTCGATTAGAAGCGGATCCGCCGGGACGTTTCCGCACGGTTGCGCGGAAAGGAGTGTTTTATGAACGATGCGCAAGTCGCGGGATCCGTCACGGATGAATTCTACGACTACTTGCGGGATGTCAAACGGATCTACACGGATATCATACCCGTATTGCGGGAAGAAATAGATCAGATTGCGCGGGACGACATCGCGGCCCTCGACGAAACGCTCAAGCGACAGCAGGCACTGGTGCTCCGGACGCGCAATTTCGACGACAGGATCGCCGGATATCTCAAAGAGCTGGGCATTGCGGCATCCACCCTGACGGAAACGATACAGAAATTCCCCGAGGAGGATCGTTTCCGGTTTTATGACTTTTTGGGAGAGTTCGACCGCATTGTCGAACAGGTTGATTTTTACAGAAGCAAGTGCCGCGAGCTGCTGCAGAGCAAGCTGTACGGCATAGACAAGCGGCTTGCGAACGCCGCGAGCGGACGGGAAAGCGTCACCTACGACGAAAAGGCCGGAGAGGTGACGAAGTCCGCGCGCACGCGGGCCTTCGAGAAGCAGGTATAGAGCCGGACGCGGATGACGCGACGGCGTTTTGTCCGTTATCGTATCGTTTCCTATTTGTATACATGTTGTAAGTGGGGATTCCTATGCGACCGACATTCTTGGCCTTCCAAACCGCGTACCGCGCCATCGCCACCAGCCAGATACTGCTGGACACCGCGGGCAACAACATCTCCAACGTGCAGACCGAAGGCTACTCGCGGCAGCGCGTGGACATCAACTCCGTTTCGAACGGGGGCTACATACAGCGCTACAAGCCGCAGGAGGTCACGGCGGGCGGCGGCGTGGAGGCGAAGCGGGTCAGCCGCATACGCGACCAGTTCCTCGACGCGCGCTACCGCTTGCAAAACGCCGAGGATCAAAAGTACACGGCCATACTGAACGGCCTCGGCGACCTCGAGAACGTGCTGGATCAGACCATGTACGACGGTCTGCTCACGGAGATCGCGAACTTCAAGAAGGCGCTCGATCCCATGCTCGAAAACCCACCGAGCAACGACATGGCCATGGTCGTGCGCAACGCGGCGCAGAAGGTGGCCTCGCTGCTGAACACCTACGCGCAGCACATCGAA
>JAITLA010000063.1 GCA_031278145.1 Eubacteriales Family XIII. Incertae Sedis bacterium | reverse complement strand
TCTATGCCCTGCCCGATGCGGATCGGGCCCGAGCCCACGACGAGGATCTTCTCCCGCGTGGATACGCGGCTCTCGTCCTCCGCGTCGAAGCATGAATAAAAATACGGCGTGACGGCCTCGAACTCGCCGCCGCAGGTATCGACCATCTTGTATACGGGGAATATGTCGTTGTATATGCGAATGTCCTGCAGCACCTCTCGCGGAACGCCGGACAAGCGCAGGATCTCGCTGTCCACGAAGCCCATATGCTCCGCGTCGCGCAGGAGATCGACCGTCAATTCCTCGCTTTGGAGCGCTTTTTCCATGCGGACGATGTTGTCCAGCTTGTTCAAAAACCAAGAATCCACGCGCGTCTGCGCGTACAGCGCTTCGACACTCGTCCCACGGCGCAGGGCCTCCGCAATCGCGAAGAGGCGTTCGTCGTCGCAGGCGTCGATCTTGCGCCGCAGCGCCTCGTCGTCCAGGCGGCGCAGGGAATCGAGGCGCAGGCCCTCGATATTGACCTCGAGGGAGGTGATCGCCTTCAGCAGGGCGTCCTCGAAGGTCCGCGATATGGCCATGACCTCGCCCGTGGCCTTCATCTGCGTGCCGAGCCGCCGCGAGGCGGCGCCGAACTTGTCAAAGGGCCACTTCGGGAATTTCACGACGCAGTAGTCGAGCGTCGGTTCAAAGCAGGCGCTCGTCTTTTGGGTCACGTAGTTTTTCAGCTCGTCCAGGCTGTAGCCCAAGGCGATCTTCGCGGCGATCTTCGCAATCGGATAGCCGGCCGCCTTGGACGCGAGGGCCGACGAGCGGCTCACTCGCGGGTTCACCTCTATCACGACGTATTCCCCATTCTCGGGATTCAGCGCAAACTGCACGTTGCAGCCGCCCTCTATCCCGAGGCTTCGGATGATCTTGAGCGAGGCGTCCCTGAGCATCTGGTATTCCGCGTCCCGTAGGGTCTGTATGGGCGCGACGACGATGCTGTCCCCCGTGTGCACGCCCACGGGATCGAAGTTCTCCATGCCGCAGACGATGATGCAATTGTCCTTCGCGTCGCGCATGACCTCGTATTCGATCTCCTTCCAGCCCGCCACCGAGCGTTCCAGCAGGATCTGACCGATTGCGCTGTTCTCCATGCCGCGCCGCGCGAGCAGCTCCAGCTCCGCGTCGCAGGAGGCGATGCCGCCGCCCGTGCCGCCGAGCGTGTAGGCGGGCCGTATGATGACGGGATAGCCCACCTCCGCGATGAAGGCCCTGCAGCCGGGCAAATCCGTGGCAATCGCGCTCTTCGGCACGGGCTCCCCTATCGCGAGCATCAGCTCCTTGAAGGCCTCGCGGTCCTCCGCGCGCTTGATGCTGTCCCGGTCCGCGCCGAGCAGGCGCACGCCGAGGCGCGCGAGCACGCCGCGCTCTTCGAGCGCCATCGAGAGGTTCAGGCCCGTCTGCCCACCGAAGCCGGCCAGGATGCCGTCGGGCCGCTCCTTTTCGAGTATCGCGATCATGGCGTCCTCGGTCAAGGGCTCCATGTACACCCTGTCCGCTATGCCGGAATCCGTCATGATGGTGGCGGGATTGCTGTTCACGAGCACGGTTTCGATGCCTTCCTCGCGGATGGCCTTGCAGGCCTGCGTGCCGGCGTAGTCGAACTCGGCCGCCTGCCCTATGATGATGGGCCCCGAGCCGATGATCAGCAGTTTTTTCAGCGCGCCGTTTTTCGCCATGCGGCTTCACCGCCTTTCATTAATTCCAAGAAGCGATCAAAGAGATAGGCGGAGTCGTTCGGCCCCGGCGAGGCTTCCGGATGGTACTGCACGGAGAAGGCGGGCAGGCTCTCGTGGCGCATCCCCTCCACCGTGCCGTCGTTCAGGTTCTTGTGCGTGACGATCATGCCGCAGGCGGGCAGGCTCAGCTCGTCCACCGCGAAGCCGTGGTTCTGCGAGGTGATGGCCGAGCGGCCGACGTCGGCGTCGCGAACGCCGTGGTTGCCGCCCCTGTGCCCGTATTTCATCTTGTAGGTGCGCCCGCCGGCGGCCAAGGCCAATATCTGATGGCCCATGCAGATGCCGAAGATCGGCGCCCTTCCGAGCAGCGCGCGGGTCGTTTCCACGCCCTCCCGCGCCGCGGCCGGATCGCCGGGGCCGTTTGAGAGGAACACCCCGTCGGGATCGATGGCGAGGATCTCCTCCGCGGAGCTTCCGTAGGGGAACACGTGCAGATCGAGGCCCCTGTCCGACAGGGCGCGCAGGATGGAGCGCTTGATGCCGAAATCCAAAACCGCCACGCGGTATCCCCCGCCCTCTATGCGAAAGCGCCGCTTCGTGCCGGCCTCCTTCATCCAGTCCTGCCTGAGCGCGCTCTCGTCGCAGAGCCGTTTCGCCTCCGCGAAGCCGATGCCCTCCGTGCTGATCACGCTCTTCACCGTGCCCTCGTCGCGAATCTTCTTCGTGATCATGCGCGTGTCCACGTTCCATACGCCGGGTATGTTCCGGCGCAGAAGCCATTCGTCTATGGTTATGAGGGGGCGCGCGTCCGGGAGGCGGCGCGCGATGTCCTTCGCCACGAGGCCGAAGGCGTGTATGTCCTCCGATTCGTCGTCCGTTTCGTTGACGCCGTAATTGCCTATCAGCGGATAGGTCATGTTGAGGATCTGCCCCTTGTACGAGGGGTCCGTCAGGATCTTCTGGTAGCCGGTCATGGATGTGTTGAACACGAGCTCGCCGACCCGCGTCGCGCGCGCGCCGAAGCCCTTGCCCGTGAAAACGGTTCCGTCCGCAAGGTATAAAATCCCGTTCATTCCTTCTCCCGCAATACAGAGCGCGCGGATCCGCCGCGCTGCGGCGATACGCCGTGATGCCCGGCGCCGTCGCCGGCGCCGTCGCTTATAATTATACGCCGCCGTTTATTTTTATGCAAGCTATTTCTTTTCGGCCGGCTCCGCAGCCTGCGCCCCGGCGGATCTGCCGCGCGCGCCCGCGGGCGCCGCAAAGTATTCGTTCAAAAGCTTCCGCGCCGCGTAGCGCGCCGTGTCGGCGCGCGCGGCAAAGCTCAAAAGCAGCAGCAGCAGTTCCGTGTTGTCGTCGTCCTCGAGCCCCTCACCCCGGATGGCGGCCTTTACGTCCGCGACGCTGTCCCGCAGCTCCCGCGCAAGGCGCTCCCTGTCCTGCTTCAAGACGGGTTCGATGGCCGTGTAGAGCCTGTGAAAGTCTATCTTGTCGTCGAAGGTCGAGGCGTGGTTGTCGAGGAAGGGCCGCATGACGCGCGCCAACTCGCTCATTCGGAAGACGTTCTTCATGTAGAACAGCATGACCATGATGACCACGTGATCCCGCGTGTATTTTTTCTTGATCGGCCGCGGCAGCACGCCGCGCTTCACGCAGCTCGAAACGACGGCCTCCGTGAGCGCCGCGTCGGTCCCCTTCTTCCCCTCTTCGGCGTACATGTGAAACCGCTCCCCGAAGAAGTCCGCGACCTGATCCGCGTACAGATCCATGGCGGGAAAATCCTCGGACTTTATCGGGCTTTCCTCGGCAAAATCGTCCAGGATCTGCTTGATGTATTCCTCATAGCGCATGGCAATCTCCGTTCCCTTTCCCGCCGGGTACCCGCAAAGCCCGCGCGGACCTCGCGCC
>JAITLA010000051.1 GCA_031278145.1 Eubacteriales Family XIII. Incertae Sedis bacterium | reverse complement strand
GAGAGCCGCGTATCCACGCGGGAGAAGATCCTCGTCGTGGGCTCGGGCCCGATCCGCATCGGGCAGGGCATAGAGTTCGACTACTGCTGCGTGCAGGGCGTGTGGGCCATCAAGGAGCTCGGCTACGAGGCCATCATCATCAACAACAACCCCGAAACGGTGAGCACGGATTTCGACACCTCGGACAAGCTCTACTTCGAAGCCCTGCACATGGACGACGTGATGAACGTCATAAAGCATGAAAGGCCCTTCGGCGTCGTGCTGCAGCTCGGCGGGCAGACCTCGCTAAACATCGCCGAGAATCTCGCAAGGCGCGGCATACCCATACTCGGCACGCAGTTCAAATCCATAGATCTGGCCGAGGACCGCGAAAAGCTGCGGCTCCTGCTCGGCGAAATGGGCATACCCACGCCGACGGGATACTCCGTGACGGACGAGGCGGAGGCCTTTGCGGTGGTCGAGAAGCTCGGCTACCCGCTCGTCGTGCGGCCTTCCTACGTCATAGGCGGTCGCGCCATGCAGGTCGTCTACGACGACGAGGAACTCAGGAAGTACATGGAGGAGGCCGTGTCGCTCTCGACCGAGCATCCCGTGCTGATCGATCAGTATATCGAGGGCAGGGAAGTGGATGTGGACGCCGTGGCGGACGGGGAGGATATCCTGATCCCGGGGCTCATGGAGCACGTCGAGCGGACGGGCGTGCATTCCGGCGACAGCATATCCGTCTATCCGCCGCACACGCTGCCGAACGCGGCCGCGGACCTGCTCGTGACGTATACGCGCAAGATCGCGCGCCGCCTGAACGTCGTCGGCCTGATCAACGTGCAGTACGCCTGGGCCGGCGACAAGGTCTATGTCATAGAGGTCAATCCCCGCGCGTCGCGCACCGTACCCATACTCAGCAAGGTGACGGGCGTGCCTATGGTGAAGCTGGCCGTTGCCGCGATGCTCGGAAAGAAGCTGCGCGATTCGTCCTACGGCGTCGGCCTCTACCGCAAGATGAAGCTCTGCGCGGTGAAGGTCCCCGTGTTTTCGGGCGCGAAGCTGACGGACGTCGATGTGGCGCTCGGCCCGGAGATGCGTTCCACGGGGGAGGTTCTCGGCGTGGACAAGGATTTCGCCGGCGCCGTCTACAAGGGCTTCCTCGCCGCGGGCATGAAGATCCCCTTGGAGGGCGGCTTCTACGTCGGTCTGCGGGCGCCCGACCGGAGCGCGGAGGCCGCGAAAACGCTGCGAGAGTACCTGCGCCTCGGCTTCAAGCTCTACGCCTCCGAGGGGACGAGCCGGTTCATGGAGGAATACGGAATCGACGCCGAAACGGTGGGCTTGGAAGAGGTCATGCGCATGACGGGTGAAGAGATCTGCGGCCTTATCAACGTGCCGGAGGTGGCGAACAAGCCCGGCAGCAACTCCTTCGACATACGCAGGAAGGCGATAGAGCGCGGTCTGCCGGTGCTGACCTGCATGGATACGGCATGGGCCTTCCTCGAGGCCATCCGGCTGAAAAAGGCAGGTACCCCGCTGGAGTACGGGACATTGGAGGAATACCTCGGCGATGCTGAATCGTGAACCGGATTATTACAATATATTGCAGGTACACCACGACGCGGAGAAGGACGTCATAGACGCCGCCTACAGATGCCTGTCGAAGATGTATCATCCGGACCTGAACCGCGCGCCCTCCGCCGCGGAGCGCATGAAGGAGATCAACATGGCCTACCGCGTCATCGGCAACGAGGCGCTTCGCGAGGAATACCACAGGGCTTGGATGCGGAAAAACGCGTGGAAAACCCTTTCCGAACGCGAAACGGTGGGCCGGCGCGCCTTCGAAAACAAGGAGGCCCACGACGCCTACGGCATGCTGGATTCCTTCTTTCGCGAAACGATGAACGAGAGGTGGGAGGATGCCTATCGCCGCTTGACGCGCTCGGACCGGGAAAGCGTCGATTTCCATGATTTTTTTGAGTGGAAGCGGGCCGTTCACGCCGTCTACAGGCTCGGGAACTATCACATAAGCTACTTCAAACGATACAGCGATTGCCGCTACGGCGACAAGCTTTATTCCAAGATCTATCATTTCATCGTGCGCGTCACGGAGCTGCAGCAGGTGACGGGGCAGATTGTGGAGAGCAGCAGCCACAAGTACGTGGCGGCGGACGGCGGCGCGCTGCGCGTATGCCTCGGCAACAGCGACCTCAAGCCCGTCACGGAAAAATTCCGCAAGCTGGCCCGCATGATCCCGGGGGCCACGGACCTCGACAGCGTGTACGCGAAGGCCATCGGCAAGATAGACGCCGGCACCGGCGTGCTGACGCGCGAGGGCTGGATCGAGGAGGCGGAGCGGGAGCTCCATCGCAGCCGGCGCTACGGCAGCCGCCTGTGTTTCGGCGCGTTCGGCTTCGCGCCGCAGCTGTCCGAGGACGGCGCGCTGCACGGGGAGGAAACGCTCGAAAACAACATCGCCTACATCTCCGACTTCCTGTCGAAGCACATCCGAAAGACGGATATACTCGGGCGATGCTCCGATCTGGCAATCTCCCTGCTGTTCCCCGAAACGGCGCCTCGGGACGGGAAGCGCGCCCTCGAGAAGCTGGCGCGGCTTCTGGAGGCGGACAGCTGCATCCGGACAAACTTTCCCTGCCGGATATCCGCGGCCGTCAAACAGCCGCCCGCGAACGGCGGCGCGGCGGAAACGCTGAGCGCGCTTTTGAAGAAGGTGGGCATAACAACCTAAAAGGCCGCCGTCCGAATCGATTCGGACGGCGGCCTTTTTGACGGAGGGCTCGCGTGACGCTCATTTTTTTTCGTCCAAGCGGCGGCCCTTTCCGGAATCCGTCACGGGGGCGTAGCCCGTGAATTTCCGTTCCGTCGCGTTGCGCTTCATGGTGTTGAGCAGCTCGCTTCGCGCGGCGCCCAGCGCCGTTTCGATCCGCGCGTCGAGGCTCTGTATGAGCCGCAGCTTGGCGGTCAAGCGCTTGTTCTCGTCCTCGGGACAGGCGGCCTTCGCCTCTCCCGCTTCCTCGTCGAGCCGGAAAAGCGCCCGCAACAGCTCCATGCGCCGATCCAGCAGCGCGGGAAGGCTTTCCGGCCTGTCGAGGGCGCTGTAGATATCCTCGGTGAGCCGAAGGCAGTCCGTCAGGAGCGCGTCCTTCCGCTCGATATAAGCCGCCGTCGTGCAGCGGGTCATCAGAAGCGGCCCGCCCGCGCCATTTTCTCCGCCTGGCGGAAGGTCACCTTCAGTTCATCGACCATGCCCAGCATGGATTTCATGGAGGCGGTATCCTTCACCGCGATGGCCTTGCCGAGCTCGCTGTGGATGAATGCGTACAGATCGTTCAGCGACAGCGATATGCCGTAGCTCATGTCCAGCGACAGGGAAAGCGTGGAGATGACCTTCTGTGCCTTGGATATGCAGTTGAACGCCTTCACGTCCTCGTTTTGGCTCGTGAGGAAGATTGCCGTGCTGATCTGTTTGGAAGCCTCCTCGAAGAGCTTGACGATGATCTCTCCGTTCGTCATGGTTTCGAGGGATTGTGCCTTGTATTGCGCGTAAGGATTGTTTGCCGGAAGCGTCAATTTCAGTACCTCCCTTTTGTTGGCGGTTATGGTTCCATCGTCCGTGGCGCCGGTGCTCATGCGCTGGCTCCGAAGTATTGCGAGATCAGGCTGTTCTGCTCGTTCAGCTTGGAGAGGGCTTCCTCCATGGCGGAGAACTGCGTCCACAGCCGGCTCTCTTCCTTCTCGAGCTGCTCCTTGAGCGTGGTGATGCGCTTGTTGTGGTTCAGTATCTGCGTGTACAGGGTGTTCTCCGTTTCGGAGAGCGTGGAGGGCCAGCCGGCTATCTCGATCAGGGAGCCGCGATGCCCCTCGCCGCCCGTCGTGCGGACGGCGTTGTCGATGATCGTGTCGAGCTTTGTGGCCACGCCCTTGCTCGCGTTTGTGAAGAAGTCACGCACCTGATCGGGGTTCGCCTCCAGCGCCGACTGCAACTTCGCCTCGTCCGAGATCGTCAGCTTGCCGTTCGACTTCCAGCTCTCGTTCACGTTGCCGTAGGTGATGCCCATGTTGAAGAGGCTGAAGCCGTTCACCGAGGTGAGGAAGGCCTCCCGCATGGACGAGAAGATCTTGTTGATGGTGCTGTCGTTGCGCAGTATGCCGGACTTCGCCTTTTCCTCCCAGAGCTTGATCTGGCTCTCGCTCATGGCGGCGCGCTCTTCCTCGGTCAGCGGCTCGTAGTCGCTGTAAGCCTCTTCGTTGGTCACGCCGTAGAGGAGATCGACGAGGGCGTTGTAGTCCGTCACGAAGTTCTTGATGTGCTCTTTCAGGTCCGTCACGTCGGCCGCGAGCGAAACCTCCGTGCCATCGGTCGCGTTGGTCACCTTGCCGCTTGTCGTATCGATCTGCGGCGTCCATGTATCCTTGAACAGGCTCTTGAGCGAGTAGGCGACGCCGTTCACGGTGAACTCGTTGCTCGCGCGTTCGATCTTCTGTCCGTCGATGTAGGCGATTGCGTTTTGGCCGTAGACCGTGGCGGCGGCGCCGCTGCTGGTGACACTGTGGCTTATGGTGTTGCCGCCGGAGTCTGTGGTGGTGTAGTTGTAGGTGCCGTTCTTCAGGCCCAGCGCCATGAGCAGGTTGCCGTTTGTGTCGCCCATGACGATGTTCTCACCCGTGCCCTGCTGCTTGGCCGTGAGCGTGAACTTGTCCGTGACCTCCGAGTAGCTGAGCGTGACGCCCGCCTGGCTGGCGTTGATCTTGCTCATGAGGCTCGAGATGGACTCGTCCTCGTTGACGGAGATGCGCACGTCGTTTATGATGAAGACGTAGTTGTTGGAGGCTGTGCCGTCCGAGTTGAGCGTCGGATTCGGCGGCGCGATGGTGCCGTTGATATTTCCCGTGTCCCGCAGCTCGGCGATGGAGCTGTAGATGTTGAGCCGGTTGCTCTGCTTGTCCGCGAAGCCGAGCGCGCCGAGGCCCGTGGCCTTGTGATTGGCCAGCGTTTCGGCCTCGAGCCTTGTTTTGTACTCCGCCGCGCTCTCATTTGTCCTTTGCGCCTCAACGGCCGCCGGGGCGGTCGCGTAGCCGATGGTCAGCTTGGAGCCGTCCTGCGCGGAAAAGTAAACGCCCAGAGTGCTTCCGGAGGAGTTCGCATCCACGGTGATCCGCTGCGACGTCGAGGCCCCCTGCTGTCCCGCCGGGTTGTCGAACAGCGCGTTGATGCGGTTTTGGAGGGCGTCCTCCAGATATTCGGCCTGTTGGCCGCGATCCGTGACCGTTGACAGATCGAAGGCGGCTATCGTCGCGGCGTCCGCGTTTGCGACATGGTGCGTGGCGCTGCTGTCGGACAGCGCGATTGTCTTCAGATCCTCCACAAAGGCGTCGTCTATGACGACGGTCCGCGACACCCCGTCCAGGGTGAGCATGAAGTCCTTCGGCTGCCCGCCCGTCTTGGACACGAAGTCGGCCAGATCGGTGAATTGCGCGCCTGCGGTGGAATAGAGCGTCGTGGATACGGTGCTCGCGTTCGTGATGGACTCGCTCGTCGCAAGCTGCTGTATGCTGTTCACATAGCTCTTGCCCGCGACCGCGCTCGAGGTGGCCGTGGCCGTGAAGGCCGTGGTGTCCGTAGGCAGGGTGGCGCGTATCGTGTTGAAGAGGCTTTGGCTCTTGAAGTTGGTCGCCGACAGGCTGTTGAAATACTTGTCGCGAAACTCCATCAGCGCCGTCGTGACGGAGCGGTAGGCGCTCTGCTTCCACTCCAGCTTTTGCAGGCTCTGCTCCTGCTTCGTGACCTTCAGCCTGCTCGCCGCCGTCATCTTCAGGATCATGCTGTCTATGTCCATGCCGGAAGCGAGTCCGCCTATGCCGGTCTTTGTCGTTATGCTGCTTGATACCGAGCCTACAGTCGCCATAATAAAATCCTCCCTAAATTGCTTGTCTTTTTTCCGTCCGGCTTTGTCGCCGCTTGTTCAGGGCTCGCTTGCGTACCCTTATGTACGCGCGCTTCGCCCTTCACTCGCGCTTCGCGCCGGCCGAAAAAAATCCTACGCAATACCCGTTTGTCTTTTTTCCGTCCGGCTTTGTCGCCGCTTGTTCAGGGCTCGCTTGCGTACCCTAATGAGTACACACGGGGACGGTTCTTTTGTGTATTGGGCAGGTTTGGCACTGTGGCCCGTGCCGGTAAATCGCGCAATTCCAACATTGCATGTGTTACACAAATGAACCGTCCCCATGTGTTCTGCGCCCAATGCCGACTTTTTCAGTGGCCTCCTTTAGCCGGTTGGAGTTTACCGTCGCCACTCCTTCAGGGCTCGCTTGGTTTCTCCGGCCGACCTTCGATCCTGCGCGCCGAGCGGGAAAAAGCCCGCGATTTTGGCATCCCCGGCACAATGGGGCAATCCGATATTTCTTCAATTATATTATCGACGGATACCGGCAGAACTTGAGCGCGCGCAGAAAATAATAGAGATTATTTTTGATAGACGGAGGGCATGACATAGCGAAACCTATGCGTACAGCCCGACAGCGATTCGCTGTGGCCGATAAGCAGATAGCCGCCCGGAACAAGCCAGTCGTAATACTTGTTGATCAGCGTGTTTTTCGTCTGAATGTCGAAATATATCATGACATTGCGGCAGAAAATAGTTTGAAATTGTTTCTTGAACGAAAACTTGTCCAAAAGGTTGAAACGCCGGAACGCGAGGCACTTTTTCAACTTATCGTTGACGGAGTATTGATTTTCATCGTAAGAAACGAAATACTTCCGCACCCATTCGGCGGGCATCTCATTGAAATCGCTCTTGGGGTAGAGGCCCTTCTTCGCGGCGGCGAGCGCCCTGTCGGAGATGTCCGAGGCCAGGATGGTGTGATCCCAGCCCGCGGCGGCGGTCCCCAGGTATTCGAGCGTCAGGAGGGCCAGCGTGTAGGGTTCCTGCCCCGTGGAGCAGCCGGCGCACCACACGCGCAGGTCCTTCGTGCGCAGTTCCTTGTCGATCCAAGGCAGTATGGTGTTTCCGTAAAAGTCGAAATGCTCACGTTCCCGCATGAAATAGGTGTAGTTCGTGGTCAGCCTGTTCAGCAGCGTGACCAATTCCTCACCCGTCTTGTCGTTCTTCGCAAAGGTGAAGTAGTCGCCGAAGCTGCCATAGCCGAGGCTCGGTATGTAGTTGCCGAGCCGTCCCTCGACCAGCGCCCGCTTCTTGCGCAGATCCACCCCGTAATTGTCGTGTATGAACGCAACCAACTCGTCGAATTCATTGTCCTTGATCTTCAGCATGATATCACTTTTAATACTGTGTGAGTATGCGGGGTATATCCAAAATAAGGCTGATGCTCCCATCGCCGAGTATCGTGCAGCCGGCGATGCCGGTGGCCTTCACATCGTAGCGGTTGAGGTAGTTCGGGAGCGGCTTGACGACGACCTGATGCTTGCCGAGCAGCTTGTCCGCGAGAATGCAGGCCAGCCTGTCGCCGGAATCCACCAGCAGCAATATCCCGTCCACAACGCTCTCGATGCAGCCATCGACGTTGAATATCCTGTGCAGGCGGATGATCGGATAGGCCGCGCCGCGTATCATGATCATCTCGTTGCCGTCGGGGTCCGAAAGGAGCTGGTTTTCCGCGGCCTTGAAGGATTCGCGGATGTTCACGATGGGGATGGCGTAGGTGTTGCCGCCCGCCTCGATCTCCATGCTCGCGATGATGGCGAGCGTCAGCGGTATCTTGAAATAGATGGTGGTGCCTTGGCCCTTGACGCTTTCGATTGTGACGGTGCCGCCGATCTTCTCGATGTTCTTCTTCACGACGTCCATGCCGACGCCCCTGCCGGAGAATTCCGTCACCTGCTCCTTTGTGGAGAAGCCGGGGAGCATGAGAAGGTTGAAGATCTCCTTCTCGCTGTATTCGCTCTCGGGCTTCGCGAGGAGGCCGCGGTCGCGCGCCTTCGTGATGATGTAATCGGCGTCGAGGCCCTTGCCGTCGTCGCTTACGGAGATCAGGATGTCCCCGCCGACGTTCTGCGCGGAAAGCACGATCCTGCCGACGGCCG
>JAITLA010000026.1 GCA_031278145.1 Eubacteriales Family XIII. Incertae Sedis bacterium | reverse complement strand
AGCGCGATGCCGGTCGGGGCGTTCGGATTCGCCAGCACCACGCCGCCGTTCTCCCCGGCGTAATCCCGCACGCGAACGCGAAAATCCCCGTCCGTCGCCGGCCTGCGGCAGGGTATCCCAAAGAGCGCGCACCAGACCGGATAGAAGGAGTAGCCGATGTCCGGGAACAGCACGGGCTTCTCGGAATTGAAGAAGCCGCGGAAGGCCAAGGCCAGGACCTCGTCCGATCCGTTGGCGACGAACACGCGGGCGGGATCGAGCCCCCGCGCCGCCGCGAGCGCGCGGCGCAGCTCCGCCCCGTCCGCACGGGGGTAGCGCCGGAGCCCGTCGGCCTTGGCGGCGTGCAGGACGGCCTCCACGCCCGGCGCCGGCGGATAGGGGTTCTCGTTGGCGTTCAGCTTGATCGCATCGTCGCTGTCGGGCTGCTCCCCGGCTCTGTAGGGCTCTATCCGTATGAAGTTTTCCTTCCATTTTTTTTGCGTCATCCGGATGCGACCTCGCACCTATTCGGCGGGGGCTTCCGCCTCGGCGCCGACCGTATCCGCTTCCGCGTCGTCCGTATCCGCTTCCGCGTCGTCCGGAGCGACCGGAATTTCGGCCCCGTCCGCGCCCGCGCCCGGCGCGGGATACTTGTCGCTCGGGTAGACCGCCTCAAACTCCGCGACAATCGATTGCAGCGTGTCCTCGTAGAGCGCGTTGGCCAGCGTGCTGCGTATCGCCTCGCGCTGCGCGTCCAGCGAACGCGTGCTGCGGATGTCCGTGACCTTCAGCACGTGGAAGCCGAACTCCGACTCCACGATCCCGGAGAGCTCGTCTTGCGGCAGCGTGAAGGCGACGTCGCTGAATTCCGGCACGTAGGCATCGCGCACGGCGTAGCCCAGATCGCCGCCCGCGCTACTCGTGCCGTCCTGTCCGTACTCCCGCGCCATATCCTCGAAGCTTTCCTCACCGCGCGCGATCTTGCCGCGTATCTCCTCCGCCAGCTGCCTGTCCGCGTCGCTGTGTTCCGCGTCGCCGACCAGGATATGGCTTACGCGCCGCTCTTCTTCCTCGGCGTATTCCTGCGCGTGGGCCGTGTAATAGGCCTCTATCTCCGCCTCCGTCGGCAGGGTACCGTCCTTCGTCGCCTCCGCCTGCGCATTTTGGAAATAGAACTGCGTTTCCAACAAATACCGCAAGGTATCGTCCGTGATGCCCTTCTTCTTGAAGCTGCTCGCAAGGCCATCCACCTGCGCGATCTCGTCCTTGAACTGCGTGAAGCCTTCCTCGATGCCCTCCGGAAGGACGCCCTGTCCCTTGTAATGCTGCGCCAGCGCCTCGGCCTGCACCATGGTGGCCAGGGCTTCGGTCTTGTACAGGCTCTTCTCGCTCTCGTCCACGGCCGACAAATCGTAGCCGTTCAGGGCAAACAGCAGCTCGGTGAACGCGTTCAGCCGGTTCTCCGTGATCGCGACATCGCCCACGTTGGCCACGATCTCGGAATCGTCGCCGCCGCAGCCCGCAAGCAGCAGGAGCGCGATCAGGATGACCGCGAGGATCGAGCGCCCGCGCTTCGAATTCCGCAAAAAGGCCTCGGGCGGGCGGCGGCGGGCCGCATCCGCTCGACGGCTTTGTCCGCCTTCGGCGCCGGCAAAGGCGCGGCCCGTTTCACCGAACATGACAAGAGCGCGGGAAACAACGCTCGAAACAGCATCTGATCTCACAAGGTACCTCCGTTTCTCTAAAAACGCAATGGACACAGCGGGGTTTTCGGCGCTCCTTTTCGGAGCCTCTTTGTATTATATGTGATATTCGTGGAAATATCAATACGGTATATCCGCGGAACCTTTGGTAAGGAAGCGCAGGAAGCTTCGGATTTCCTTGAGTTTCTCCACCGCCGGCTTCTCCGTTTCCTGTCTTTTTTCCCCCATCACCAACAGGTTTCTCTTCTCCTTCATCCGCAGCGCGATGAAGGGGCGCGCGCCGCCGTGAAACTGAAGCCTGCCGCCGTAGCGCGCGACCAGCCGCATTGCGCCGCCCTCCCCGAGGTCCGCGCCGTTCTTCATCTCGAATATGTAGCGCTTCTGCGACTCGCGGATGCGCAGGATGCCCGCGCGCCTTGCGAGCGCGCGTATCCGCGCGATGGAGAGCAGGTTTAGGGTCGCGCGCGGCGGCGCGCCAAAGCGGTCCGTCATCTCGTCAAGGACGTCGTTCTCGTCCGTTTCCCCCTCGATGCAGGATATCCGCTTGTACATCTGCAGCTTCAGCACCTCATCCTCGATGTAGCTCTGCGGGATGTGGGCCGCGATGTTTATCTCGAACGAAACATCCTCCGCGTCCGGATTCACGACCTCGCCGGACAGGGCCCGCACGGCCTCGTCCACGAGCTTGCGGTACAGCTCGTAGCCCACGCCCACGATATGCCCGTGCTGCTCCGCGCCGAGCAGATTGCCCGCGCCCCTTATCTCGAGGTCGCGCATCGCGATGCGGAAGCCCGCGCCGAACTCCGTGAACTCCCGGATGGCGCGCAGGCGCTTCTCCGCCGCCTCGGAGAGGACCTTGTCGCGCCTGTACAGCAGGTAGGCGTAGGCCATGCGGTTTGAGCGGCCCACCCGGCCGCGAAGCTGGTAGAGCTGCGACAGACCGAAGCGGTCCGCGTCCATGACCAGTATGGTGTTCACGTTCGGGATATCGATGCCGGATTCGATGATGGCCGTCGAAACGAGGACGTTGTAGCGGCGCTCGATGAAGTCCGACATCACGTCCTCGAGCTCCCGCTCGTCCATCTGCCCGTGGCCGACCACGATCCGCGCGGCGGGCGCCAGCGCCTTGATCTCCGCCGCGACGCGCTGTATGCCCTTGACCCTGTTGTACACGATGTACACCTGGCCGCCGCGGTCGAGCTCGCGCAGGACGGTTTCCCGAATGACCTCGTCCGTCTGCTCCATGACGTAGGTCTGCACGGGATACCTGTCCTCCGGCGGTTCCTCGATCAGATCCATGTCCCGGACGCCGACCAGCGACATGTGCAGCGTGCGCGGGATGGGCGTGGCCGACAGCGTCAGCACGTCCACACCCTTCTTCAGCGCCTTGATGCGCTCCTTGTGGCGCACGCCGAAGCGCTGTTCCTCGTCGACGACGAGCAGCCCGAGCGCGCGGAAGCCGATATCCTGCGACAGCAGCCTGTGCGTGCCTATGACGATATCGACCTCCCCCGCCCGCAGGCTCGCCGCAATCTCCCGCTGCCGGGCCTCGCTCCTGAAGCGCGACAGCATCTCCACCGTGAACGGAAAATCCGCGAAGCGCTGCTTGAAGGTCATGTAATGCTGGTTCGCGAGGATGGTGGTGGGCACGAGGACGGCCGCCTGCATGCCGTCGGCGACGCATTTGAACACGGCGCGGGCCGCGACCTCGGTCTTGCCGTAGCCCACGTCGCCGCAGAGCAGCCGGTCCATGGGGACGGGCTTCTCCATATCCCGCTTGATGGAGGCCGTGCTGCGCAGCTGATCCTGCGTTTCCTCGTAGGGGAAGCTGTCCTCGAACTCGCGCTGCCAGACCGTGTCCGCGGCGAAGGCGTGGCCCGTGACGGCCTTGCGCTCCGCAGAAAGCGCAAGGAGCTCCTGCGCCATGCTCGCGATATCCTTCTTGGCCTTGGCCTTCGCCTTCTTCCATTCGCCGCTCGACAGCCGGCTGATCCGGGGCGCTTCCTCGCCGCCGCCTATGTACTTCTGCACCAGGGACATCTGCTCCGCGGGGATGTAGAGCACGTCGCCGCCCGCGTACTCGAGCTTCAGATAATCCTTCCGTGCCCCCTGTATATCCAGCTGCTCTATGCAGACGAATCTGCCTATGCCGTGGTTTTCGTGGACGACGCAGTCCCCTTTTTCGATATCGCCGAGGGCCTGTATGGGCGAGGCGTTCTCGCCGCGTCCACGGGCCGTCCGCGCGCTTCGCCCGGCCTTGGGCGTCGAAAATATATCCCCTTCCCACAGGTATACGATTTTCTCCTTGGGGAATTCCGCGCCGCAGCCGGGATCGCCCCGCTGCAAGTTCACCCCCCGCAGCCCCGTCGCGTTGAGGAACTCCCGCAGGCTCGCAAACCGTTCCTCCGACGCGCATACAATCGTGACGGTATAGCCCTGCTTGCCGTAACGCCGCAGCTCGGACTCGAGGAAATCCATGCGCCCGCCCGCCGAAGGCGGGCGCCGCACATCGATGTCGCGGCGTGCCGTCGGCTCGCCCAGACCCACGGGCTGCGTCGAAAAAGGCGTGAAAAACCAGAGCGGGCTGTGCGAAAGCAGGCGCGCGTAGGCCGCGAGCCCCTCCGTGCCGGCGTGTTCCTCCGGCGCGACGCGACCCTGCGCGAGCATGGCCCGAAAATCCTCCTCCGCCTCCCTGTCGCGCAGCGAAAGCGCCTCCCGCAGCCTGTCCGGATCGTCGAGCATGACGAGGCCGTCCTTCATATAGTCCCAAATATAGGATATATTATCGTAGAAATACCCGATGCAGTGTTCGAGAAGCTGCAGGTTCGTCCCCGACTTCACGCAATCGATCAGCTTGCTCTTCCGATCCGACAGCGCGGCGGCGCGCGCGCCGTCGAAGCGTCTGATATGCGCGTCGTACACCGCATCTATCCGCCGCGCGGCGGCGCGAAAAAGCGCCTCGTCCACGATCATCTGCGTGGCGGGCCATATCTCAAGGGCGTCGAGCGACGCCTCCGAACGCTGCGTTTCCTTATCGAAGCGCTTGATGGACGCTATCTCGTCGTCGAACAGATCCACGCGGTAGGGCGCGGCCTCGGACACGGGGAATACGTCCAAGATGCCGCCGCGAAGGCTGTACTGCCCCTTCAACTCGACGAGGGCGGCGCGCTCAAAGCCCATCGCGCTCAGATCGCGCTTGAGCGCGTCCGTATCGACCCGCTCCCCCGTTTTGAGCGCGAGCCGGTGCCTGTCAAAGAGCTCCGGAGGCGGCAGGCGCTTCACCGCGCCCGACACGGGCGCCACGACCACGCAGAGCGTCCCCCTTCTCAGATCGGCCAAGGCCGCCAGCCTGTCCTGCATCCGATCATGGCTCTTCGCCTCGTACTGCGCGAAAAAGGCCTCCTCCTCCCCGATCAAGCGCACCCGCCACGGGATAAAAAAAGAAAGCGCCCGCGCGAGCGCGGAAGCCCTGGCGGCGGAAGACGTGACAATAAGGCACTGCCGATTCCTCTCGAGCAGGATGCGCGCCGCCGCCGGGGCCAGCTGCACATCCGCCGCACCCGAAACGCATATCGATTCTCTATCGCTCGCCATCCGTACCGCCTTTTTCTCCGTCCGCTTCCGCGTCCCGCTTTGCGGAGCGCGCGTTGTAGCGGTTCATGGCCGCCTCCGCGCCGTCGCGCAGCAGGCATTCCGCGGCATCGGCCGCCCTGCCTATCGCCTCCTCCGCGACGGAAAGCTGCCGCTTGCGGAATCCGCCCAGCACGTAGCCGATCAGGGACTCGCCGCGCGCCCGCGCACCGTCCCCGTCCCCGATCCCGATCCGTATGCGCGGAAAATCCGCGCAGCCCAGATTGCGGACGATGGAGCGCATGCCGTTGTGCGAACCCGCGCTGCCCTTTTTTCTGATTCTGATGTCGCCCATGGGGATGTCTATGTCGTCGTAGATCACCAGCAGGCTGTCGCAGGGCGCCTTGTAGTGGTCCATGACGGCCCGCGCGCTCTCGCCGCTCAGATTCATATAGGTCTGCGGCTTCACGAGCAGCACCCTGCGCCCCGCGACCGCGCCCTCCCCGCACAGCGCCTTGTGCTTGATCCGGTTGATCTTGATCCCGTTCCGTTCCGCCAGAAGGTCCAGCGCGAGGAAGCCCATGTTGTGTTTTGTGTTTTCGTAGCGCCTGCCGGGGTTGCCGAGGCCGATTATAATGTAATCCATACGTATCCCGCGGCGCGCCCTCAGTCGAACAGCCGGCTGATGGAATCGTTTGTGAAGATCCGCGCCATCGCCTCCGCGAACAGGGGCGCCACCGAAATCAGCGATATCTTGTCAATCAGCTTCTCCTTGGAGAGGGGGACCGTATTCAGCAGCGCCATCTCGCGGATCGCGGAATTCTCAATGCGCTCGATGGCGGGTCCCGACAGGATGCCGTGCGTGGCGCAGGCGAACACCTCCCGCGCGCCCATCTCCTTCAGGGCGTTTGCCGCGTTCGTGATCGTCCCCGCCGTGTCGATCATGTCATCCACCAGAATGGCGTTCTTGTCCTGTATCTCGCCGATGATGTTCATGACCTCGCTGACGTTGGCCTTCGGCCGCCTCTTGTCGACGATGGCAATCGGGGCGTCCAGCAGATGCGCCATGTTTCTGGCCCGCGTGACGCTGCCGTGATCCGGCGAAACGATGACCAGATCGTTCAGGTTCCGCGAGCGGAAATGCTTGACGAGAAGCGGCATGCCCAGCAGATGATCGACGGGGATGTCGAAATAGCCCTGTATCTGCGAGGCGTGCAGATCCATCGTGACGACGCGATCCGCGCCGGCCGCGGTGAGCAAATCCGCCACGAGCCGCGCCGAGATCGGATCGCGGGCCTTGGCCTTCCTGTCCTGCCGCGCGTAGCCGTAATAGGGAATCACCGCGTTGATGCGGCCCGCCGACGCCCGCTTCATCGCGTCTATCATGATCAAGAGCTCCATCAGGTTGTCGTTGACCGGGCCGCAGGTCGGCTGGACGATGTAGGCGTCCACGCCGCGCACGGTTTCCCACAGGCTGACGGAGATCTCCCCGTCGCTGAACTTGGTCACGGTGGACCTGCCGAGCGGCTTGCCCATGATGGAGGCGATCTCCTCCGCGAGTTCCGTATGCGCATTGCCGGCAAAGACCTTAAAATCCGAAAACACTCCGTTTTTCATAAACACACCTCTTTTATCCCGCACGTTAGTGCGGTCTTGCCGTGGGAAGGTCTAACCGCGCTTGATCGGTCCGCGCCGCTTCACCCAGCCCTCCAGCACCCGCTGCCGCGCGCGGCCCACGGCGAGCGCGCCCGCCGGCAGATCCTTTGTCAGTGTCGTTCCCGCCGCGACGTAGGCGCCCTCTCCCACGACGACGGGCGACACGATGTTGACATTGCAACCTATGAAAGCGCCGTCCCCGACGACGGAGCGGTGCTTCTCCCTGCCGTCGAAGTTCACGAATACGACGCCGCAGCCCAGATTCACATCCGCGCCGATGTCGGAATCGCCTATGTAGGTCAGATGCGAAGCCTTGGCGCCGGGTCCGAGGGAGGAATTCTTCACCTCCACAAAATCGCCGACCTTGGCGCCGTCGCCGATGCGGCTGCCAGGGCGCAGGTAGGCGAAGGGCCCGATCCGCACCCGATCGCCGATCTCGCTTTCGACGACGACGGACTGCTCGATGCGCACGCCCTTCCCGAGGCGGGAATCGCATATGCGCGTATTCTGACCGATATGACAATCCTCGCCTATCCGCGTTTCGCCCTCTATCACCGCGCAGGGACCGATGAAGGTCCCCCCGCCTATGCGCGCGCGCGCGTCGATATAGGCGGCGTCGATGTCGGCGAAGCGAACGCCGTTCTCGGCGTGGCGCAGGTTTATGCGCAACCGTTCCTCCGCCTTCTCCCGATATTCCCGCAACAAATCATCCATGCAAAACCCTCAACGTATCGGCACGCCGCGCGTGACCTGCGACTGCGACACCGTATCCAAAAGATCCATATCGAGGATCATCTCCCCGACCTTGTAGATATCGCCGGCGCCCATCGTGATGACGAGATCCCCAGGACGGGCGTTCTCCCGCACAAAGGCGGCCATCGCGTCGAAATCCGCGAAATACCACGCGTCCTTTTGCGGATACCGGGCCTTGATCGCGTCGACGACGGCGCTTGCGCTGATCTTGTGTATATTCTTCTCCCGCGCGGCGTAGATCTCCGCCATGAGCAGCTTGTCGGCCGACGCAAAGGCATCGACGAACGCGCCGAACAGCGCAATCGTGCGCGTGTAGGTATGCGGCTGGAAGAGGCACCAAAGCTCCCTGTGCGGTATCTTCTTCGCCGCCTCGAGCGTCGCCATGATCTCCGCGGGATGGTGTGCGTAATCGTCCACGACGCGCACACCGTTCTCCGTTTCGCCGAGCGGATCAAAGCGCCGCTGCGTACCCGCAAAGCCCTCGACGGTGCGCTTGATCTCC
>JAITLA010000286.1 GCA_031278145.1 Eubacteriales Family XIII. Incertae Sedis bacterium | reverse complement strand
CCATATTGTAATCGGGTTTATTCCACGACCGCTTGACAGTGGGCCCACAGCGGCATGATTCTCGGTCATACGGTCACGGCAGGAGAGCCATGACCCGCCAAAACAGGCTATCATGCCGCTGCCCTCCGGAAGCTCGCCGATGGGCAGCCTCCCGCCTTCCCACGCCTTAACGAGAACGGCGAAATTCTCCGCGATTGTTTGTCTGTCCTCGTTCGGATCGGCCGAGGGCACTCCGATGTAACCGTATTCTGCTGTTTTTCTCGCTTCTTTTCCAAACATACACGATCATGGGATTTTAAATTTGGCTTGTTTGTTTTGACGTCGGAATCGGCGTGGGCGGGACAAACGCCGCTTAAAAGTGTCGTGTATTGATTAAAATATAATTGAAAATAAATAAGTGTGACTTTTTTGCTCCCTCTCCCTAAAGAAGCCGCGATGTCTGCCGATAATAAAAAACGGGGCAAGGCACTGTGGCCCCTTCGATTCCACTCGTTTCGGCATATGGGAGGCGAGCGGAATCACCAAAGGCGCCGGGACGGAACTCGGCGTGATCACGGCTCGCGCTCTATCCGATTCGGGCGGCGGGGAACGCAGACGACGCACGGCGCGGCAAGCGGTTTTCCGAACACGCTTCGGACGGGAAGGCAAGAGCCAAAAGACTCAGGAGGAACATGCACCAAAATGATCATTAACCACAACATCCCCGCACTGAACACCTATCGCTCACTGACAATCAATCAAGAAAACACAAACAAATCGCTTGCAAAGCTGTCGTCGGGACTTCGCATCAACTCGGCGGGCGACGACGCCGCGGGCCTTGCGATATCCGAAAAGATGCGCAGCCAGATCCGCGGCCTCAATCAGGCCAGCCGCAACGCCTACGACGGCAAGTCGCTGTTGAATGTCGCGGAGGGCGCGCTGAACGAGGTCCACAGCATCCTGCAACGCATGAAGGAGCTCTCCGTGCAGTCCGCGAACGACACCAACACAAGGTTCGACCGCGGCGAGATCCAAAAGGAAGTCGACCAGCTCAAGACGGAGATCGACCGCATCTCGCGCGACACGGAGTTCAACACGATGAAGCTCTTGAACGGTACGATGGAAAACCGCGCCACGGTCACGACCACGGGCGACACGGACGGTTCCTTCAACGACAAAAGCTTCAAGCTCGATATCACGGGCGGCGTCGTGGATGCGGGATCTTATACGCTTTCGGCCAGCGTGAGCACGGTCGGGAACGTGTCCGGCACGGTCAAGGCAATCGGCATCACCGACGCCGCGAACATGAGCGCGATCACCTTCGGCTCCGTTACGCAGGCCACGGACGGCAAGAGCACGGGCCTCGGCGCGAAATACGGCGATTATCGCCTCGACATCAGCGGCAACCTCGGCGGCACCTACGATTTGACGCTGACGGGCCCGGACGGCAAATATCAGATATTGAAGGCGCGCGATTCTCAGACCAAGGCCACCTTCGACCAGCTTGGCGTTACGGTCGACTTCTCCGGCGGCCACTCGATCACGGGCGACGGCTACATCACCTTTACCAACTACGTCAGCGATGTCACCTTCACCTTGAAGAACGACGATGGCATGGAGGTCAACCTCAAGGTTGGCAAGGACCAGATGATAAGGACCTACACGGGGCAGGACCTCAATCTGGGCGGCGTGCGGTTCCAAGCCACGGTCGGCCTCTTCTCGTCGTCCGGCGCGGGGCTCGAAGCCAAGGTCAATGTGATCGACAATTCGATCAAGCTGCACATCGGCGCGAACGAAGGCCAGAACATGGGCATCTCCATCCTCGACTCGTCCGCGAAGGCGCTCGGCATCAACAAGGTGGACCTGAAGGAGCAGAAAACCGCCGACACGGCTGTTTCGCTGATCGACACCGCAATCAACCGCGTGTCCTCCGAACGCTCCAAGATGGGCGCCATCATCAACCGGCTTGAGCACACGATCAAGAACCTCGGCACCACCTCGGAGAACCTCACGGCCTCCGAATCGCGGATTCGGGACGTCGATATGGCGAAGGAGATCATGGACTTCACGAAGAACAACATCCTTTCGCAGGCGGCGCAGTCCATGCTCGCGCAGGCAAACGCGCTTCCGCAGGGCGTGCTCGGCCTGCTCCGCTAAGGCGGCGCAAAGAGCCGAACCCACCGCAACAGACGCGACGACAAACGAGGAGCCGCCCCGGAAACGGGGCGGCTCCTCGCCGTATGCGGCGCCGGCAAGCCGGCGCGCGGCTTCCGCGTCCGCACGCGCGGCGGCCTGCGGGCCTGCGGCCCGCAGGCCGAAACGCGCGGGAGCGCGGGCGCGCCCGAAGGATCTACCGCAGCGCGTCCTCCGCCGCCGCTTCTTCCGTCGCGCGCGCGGTATCCCCTGCGGCCTCTTCCATAACGCGCGCGGCATCCTCCCCGGCCTCTGCGGTCGCCTGCGCCGCCTCTTCCGCAGCCGCACGTTCCTTGCCGAGGTATTTGCGCGGGTCGTGCCGCTTGTCGGCGGTGTCGAGCAGGGATATATAGATGTTGACGACGATTTGGTACAGCTCCTGCGGGATCTCCTTGCCGGCGCCGAGCTTCGCGAGCATGGTCGCGGCGCTGTCGTCGTGATAGATCGAGATGCCGTTCTCCATGGCCACCTGCAGGATCTTCTGCGCCACGTAGCCGGAACCCGCCGCCACCACTTGTGGCGCGCGGTCGCGGTCGGCGTCGTATTTCAGCGCGGCCGCCTTGAGATCGGGCGCGACCTTCTTGGGTGCATCAGATTCTGACATCTATCCCGGCCTTTCTCATTGCAAGCTTGGGGAAGCGCTGCATCACGGTCCTGTCCTCGTGGTAGTCGTCCACGGTATAGCTTGCGAGGCGGTATCCCAGCTCATCCATCATCAGCCGCAGATCGCCCTTTATGCCCCGCACATCCTCCGTGAGCAGGCTCGGGCATTTGATATCCAGATCGATCACGCGGTCCCGCGCCAGCAAATCCACCTCGAAATTGCCGAGCTTCTCCGACTGTATAATGAAGAATATATTCTGCGCGTCGGCGGCGTCCTTCTTTCTCTCCTCGCAGTCCTTGTCCACATAGACCTCCGCGTAGACATCCTCCCCGCGATATCTGATCGGAAAGAGGAAGTGCAGCAGCGCGAATACGGGGCTTTCGTTCTCGATAAGCTGCGCGAGCATATTGTGCGCCGCCGTGTTGGCCTTCGCCGAAGCGTTCATCTCCATGGCGCGCCGCAGCAGATCGGCGATGTCCTTGCCCGCCTTGCCGTCCGCGACCTTCCGCGCCTCGTCCGCCTCGCCCTCCTTGCCGTCCTCGAGCGCGCCGGCCAGATAGGCTCTGAGCTGCTCCGGCGACAGAAAGGCGCGCCGGCCCTCCTCGGGCGCGCCCGTGCCGCGCGCAAGCTCCGCCGCCACCTGCCCTTCGGCGGCCCCGCCCGCGGCGGTCTTCGCGGCGGCTTCCCGCGCCCCGTCCGCGGCGACCGCGCCCCGGGCCGCCGCAGCGGCCCGCGCGGCGGAATCGCCCCCGCCCGCGGCCACGCGCACGCCGGCGTCCTTTGCCTCGCGCAGGTGGGCGAAGAGCGTGCGGCGCATGTCCGCCACATCGTCGTCCGCCAGCTTGCCGAAGGACTTGAGCTCGTCCCCGAGCTTGGCCATCGCCTTCTCCAGCAGCCTGATATCCGACTTATCGAAGCGCACCACCTGATGAATGATCTCCATGAGCTTCGACTGCAGCCTGTCCCCGTTCACGAATCGATACTTGCCCGCCATCGCCTGCAGGAGCGGCAGAAGCTCCGATTTTATGAGCGCGCCGAGCTCCTTTTGCAGGCCCGGCGTCGATTCCGGCTTGCCTGCCAAGGTTTCCAAGCGGTTCAAGAGCTCCGTGACGCGATTCGCGTCCTCCTCGCGCAAAAGCGAAGCGAAGTGCGCCCCCTGCAGCAAGATGGCCTTGAGCGAATTCTCCCTGTTCACCCCGCCGTCGAAGGCGCGAAGCAGATTCACGATGGCCTCCTGCAGCTTCGGAAAGCCTTCGGCCTTCGCCAGAACGCGGAGCGCCTCGAAGAGATCCCCCCGAAACACCGTCGCGTCCTTGTCGCGGTTCATGAGCGCGTCCAAGAGATCCTTCACGTCCACGAAGAGCTCTTCCATGCCCCCGAGCTTCGCGGCGAGCGACGGGTCGTCAAAAAAGCGCAGAAACGCAAGCAGCTTCTTCAGGCTCTCCGTCTGCGCGGTGAGATCCGCCTTGAGCGGCGCGAAAAACGCCTTGTTCAGGTTTCGCAACAGGGCCTCACGCGGATCCTCGCCCTGCTCCCGCTCGAGCACCTTGTACTTGGGCGCGTCCTCCAAGTTGTTGATATCGAAAACGACGTCCCCGGGCAGCTGCTTCTGCAGGTTGTCCACCCTGTTTGTCGCGGGGATCGCCGATGTGATTTTTAAGATGTCCACCACGAGAGTTACCGCCTTTTCAGGGCTTCCAGCACCGTTATGGCAACGAGCACGTCACTGCTTCTCGAATCGATGGTCACATCTATCAGCTTCTTGACCTCGGGCCTTTTGCCGATATACTCCACGAGCTTTTTGTTCTCTTCGTTCAGCACGGCCGTTTCCACGCTCAGATTTTCCGACAGGAGCTCCGCCAGCGTGATGCCAAGCACATGACAGATCTCGTTGAGCCTTTCGAGATCGATGGAGTTCTTTCCTATTTCCCAAGCCGAAACCGAGCTGTGCGTGACCTCGAGGGCGTCCGCCAGCTCCTTCTGCGTCATCCGCCGCATCTTGCGATAGATCTTGATGTTGTTTCGTGCAATGTTGTTTATGGCGTCCATATTCCCCGGTCCTCCCGCGCGCAACGGAGCGCACCCGTTGTGCACGGCAACGGCCTTCTCGAAAACAAAGGCTCTGTCGTTGACAATTTGTTTATCCATATAGCATTATATGTTCTGCTTGTTGCAAAATCAAGTACCGTTTTAAATTTCTTCGATTTTTTTTACATTCACAGGCGAATTTTGACGGATATGCGCGAACGACGACAGGCAAGCCTCCCGACGGCGTTGCGTTCCCCCGCAAAAAAGAGGATGACCACCCAAGCGAGTGGTCATCCCCGAAAGCCCAACCGTAAAATCTCCGCGCCGGCACGCCGCGCTTCATCGTCTTTCGCGTTTCGATTTATATGCGCCGCCGAGGCTTCGCGCGAGGCCCATGCCCAACAAAAGGAGCCCGAACAGCAGCGGGAGCGCCGGGGATGGGCCTTTGTCGTGGCCCGCCGGCGCGTTGATATCGCTTCCGGTTTGCGGCAGATTGGCGAGCGGCGGAAATTCATCGAATATCCACCTGTCTTCATCGTCGTCCCATTCCCATCTGCCGAGCGGAACATCATTCTCATCAAGCTCGATATACCCGCTTCCGTCCGGAATCAAGTTGTTTCCGGGTACGGTCGGCAGAGGCGGCACATCCGGATCGACGCCTCCCGGGACATATGGCTCGGTGGGCGCTTCCGGCGGCGTCGTGTCGCCGGGACCGGGCGGGGTCGGCGTTTCTTCGTCATCACCGTCGGGTTCCGTCGTGCTTGGCGTGTCGCCGCCGCCGGGTCCCGGCGGGCTTGGCGGCGCGCCGGTCCTCGTGTTCGTAAACACCGCCTCGGCCTGCGTGCCGCTTATCGTTCCGCTCGCGTCCGCCGATGTCGTCGTGTAGCCGTCCGCGTTCGCTTCCGCTTCCGTCACCGTGTAGGTCACGCCCTGCGGTATGCCCGCGATCGTCTTGCTT
>JAITLA010000253.1 GCA_031278145.1 Eubacteriales Family XIII. Incertae Sedis bacterium | reverse complement strand
AGGGGCGTGCTGTCCATGGCGCGGACGAGCGACCCGAATTCCGCTTCCTCGCAGTTCTTCATCATGGTGGACAAGGCCCCGCATCTCGACGGAAAATACGCCGCCTTCGGCAAGGTGATAGAGGGCATGGAGGCAGCCGACGCCATCGTCGCGCGCAAGCGGGATTATCGGGACTGCCCCGTGGAATCCGTGGTGATGGCGCGCGTTCTCATGGAGCGGGCGCCGAGCTGAGCGGCGCGCGGCCGTCCCGGCCCCTTTCGGGCGCCGGGAAAGCCGCTTCGGAGGACAGATGGATTACGGTGAAAAAATCAGAGAGCGCGTCCGCCGGGACGCGTTCGGCTTCGACCTTCCGGGGCTGGCTGCGGGCGTGAGCGTCGGCGCGGAGAGCCCCTTGCCCTGCGCGGGCACGGACTGTGAAGCCGTCGCGGGCTTCATGGACTTTCGGGAGCGCACGGCCCTGCGGGCGGAGCACATCTTCCACATGGCCTCGGTTTCCAAGCTCTTCGTCGCGACGGGTGCCCTGCTGCTGGCCGAGCGGGGCCTTCTGGATCTCGATGCGCCCGTCTGCGAGTACCTGCCTTGGTTTCGCATGCGCGACGCGCGCTGCGGGGAGATCCACGCGCTGCATCTGTTGACGCATACCGCCGGGCTACCCGATGTGGCGGACTACCGCTGGGACGCGCCGGAAACGGACAGCGGCGCCTTGCGGCGCTATCTGTGCACGGACGAGCTGCGGGAGGCCTCGCTCCTGTGGTCGCCGCGCGAGGGGCGTTTTTGCTACAGCAACATCGGCTATGAGCTTCTCGGCGCCCTGCTTGCCGCGCGTGCGGGCCGCGACTTCGAGGCGTTTGTGGAAGAGAGCGTGCTGCGGCCGCTCGGCATGGAGGCCTCGACATTCTTGACCTACGCGCGCACGCCCGCGGGCCGCGACATGGACGCGGAGAAGGCCTGCGACGCGGAGATCGCGCGCGCCCTCTCGATAGAAGCCCTGCGGGACGCGGGCGTCTGCGTGCCCCATATGAAGGACGCGGACAAGCGCATCGTCCGCGCGCCCTTCTTCCCGTACAACCGCGCGCACGGCCCGAGTTCGACGCTGAGCTCGAGGCTCGCGGATATGCGGCGCTTCGGCGCGGCGCAGCTGCGCGGTCTTCTGCCGGGACCCGTGCGCCTTGAAGCGGCGCGAACCGCGCATGCGCTCGTTCCGAACAACGGTGAGCACATCGGGCTCGCCTGGTTCATCCGCGAGCAGAACGGCCACAGGCTGTACGGCCACGAGGGGACGGACGACGGCTTCCGCGCGAGCTTTTGGATATGCCCCGCGCTCGACTTGCAGATCACCGTCGTTTCCAACCTGAGCGGCGCGCCCGTCAAAAAAATAAGCAAGCGGATCTTCGATCTGCTCACGGATTCCCCGGACGGCTTGACTTGACTTCTCCCGTCCCCTCAGTCCCCCGGCTCGAATTCGTTCAGATAATCCACGAAATCGGAGAAATCCAAGAAGTCGCTCTGCACAAACTCATAGAACACGGATTCCTTGAATTCGTACTTCGCCCGCAGGCGGAGCCCCATCCGCATGGCGGACTGCAGCTCCCTTTCGATGCGGTTTATGGCCGGCAGGGAGTAGGCGGCGACGATGAACTGGCCGTGGTTTGTGATGAAGAACACGCTGCGGATATCGTCGTTCAGGCGATACACGGACTCCTTGAGATGATCGCTGTTGTTTTTGAATTGCAGGTAAAGGCTGCCGCCGTCCCGGTCCTTCTGCATGACGCCGGGATAGATCCGCGCAATCGATTTTCGCAGATCCTTGCCGCCCGCCGTGATTTGGTAGACCGTGACGTATTCCGGCCTGCCGAGCATCATGGCCGCCTCGGACATGCTGATGAAGAAGCGGGAGCGTATGCAGAAGGAGGAAACCCGCCGCGCATTCATGTAGATCTCCGAGAGGACGAGCCGGTATCGATTGTTGCTTTCCGTCAGGGATTCGCAGAGGTAGGACAAGCCGCTCGGATTGATGTAGGATTCTATGGTGTTTTTACACAGCGTTTCGCTCGGCCTGTTCGGCGCGGTCCGCATCGGGATGGGCCGCGTGCTCAGGCGCTTGACGGCCTCCGCGTCCCCGGCGAAGTAACGCGTCAGAAAACAGTTGATCGTATGCTCGTTGCTTTCGAGCGGAACGCACAGTTTGTTGAAGAGGAGATCCTCCTCGATCTGCGACAGGACCGCCCGCTTTTCCAGAAGAAAGGCGAAGCCCTCCTTGCCGGCGGGAAGCCCCGCGCCGCTCGCCTTTGCCATGTCGGCGTATTTTTGGACGATGAAGATCGCTTCGCTCTCCGATATGTCCACCTTGCTCCCGCCGAGGCTGCCGAGCATCGCCTGCTCGGTTTCGTACAGGAGGGTCGCGTTGTTTTCCGCGAGGCTGCGATAGGTTTCGATTCCGAATTTCTCCGCGTCGATGTAGAAGAACTGGTGCAGATCCGCGTCGGTTTCCCCTTCGCCGCCAAGCCAGTGAATGTACAGAACAAGGACCCCCATGAGGCGGGTGTCCGTCGCGAAGGCGTTCGAGAACAGCCTGTTTGCCTTGTGCGCGGTGGGATACAAGCCCCCGCGTATGACGCGCAGCCCCGCTCCGTTCACGGCTGTACCCGCTCCGCGAGCGGGATGTATCGCACGGAGGGCTGCACGCATTTGTAGGCGGGGCGCAGGATCCGCGCGCCCTCGGTCAATTCCTCGAGCCTGTGGGCGCACCAGCCCGAAATCCTGGACATCGCGAATATGGGCGTGGCGAGCTCGTTCGGGATGCCGAGCGCCTTGTAGACGAAGCCGGAATACAGGTCCACGTTGGCCGGCATGGGCTTGTCCGTGCCCTTGATCTCCCGGTACAGCAACGGCGCCTGCCGCTCGATGTATTCATAGAGGGCAAAGTCGTCGAGCAGGCCCTTTTCCTCGGCCAGCCTGCGCGCCATCCGCTTGAGCAGCACGGCGCGCGGGTCCGAAAGGGTGTATACGGCGTGTCCCAAGCCGTATATGAGCCCGCTCCCGTCGCCCGCCTCGCCCGCGAGCAGCTTGATCAGGTAGTCCCTGAGCTTGCGCTCGTCCGTGATGTCGTCCACGTGCCGCTTGAGGTCCTCCATCATTTCGATGACCTCTATGTTGGCGCCGCCGTGCCTCGGCCCCTTCAGGGACCCGACGGCGGCCGCGATGGCGGAATAGGTGTCCGTACCCGTGGACGTGACGACGTGGATCGTAAAGCTCGAATTGTTGCCGCCGCCGTGCTCCGCGTGCAGGATCAGGCAGATGTCGAGCAGCTTGGCCTCAAAGTCGGTGTACGCGCCGTCGGGCCGCGTGAGGCGCAGGATGTTCTCGGCGGCGCCGCGCGCGGGATCGGGCGAATGCAGGTAGATGCCGGCGCGCTTGTTCACGAGCATTTGCTTGGCCTGATAGGCGGCGGCGATCAGCGCCGGAAAGTAGGCGATCAGATCGATGGATTGCCGCAGCACGTTCTCCGCGGAGCAGTCGTCCGGATTCTTGTCGTAGGAGTAGAGCGCCAGAACGCTGCGCGCCAGCTTGTTCATGATGTTTCCGGACGGCGCCGTCAGGATCATGTCGCGCACGAAGCCGTTCGGAAGCACGCG
>JAITLA010000170.1 GCA_031278145.1 Eubacteriales Family XIII. Incertae Sedis bacterium | reverse complement strand
TTCATTTGTGTAACACATACAATGTTGGAATTGCGCGATTTACCGGCACGGGCCACAGTGCCAAACCTGCCCAATACACAAAAGAACCGTCCCCGTGTGTACTTTGTCAGTGACCTCAGGCGACCTGACACCTTTTTTTTCGAAAAACGATCAAATAAATCAAATAATCGTAGAAAAACGCGGCATCTTCCGGTACAATAAGAATCGCAGAGGACGCATATGTCATTATTGATGGACATTTCAACCGGCGTACAGCAGGTGGCCGACGCCATTTCCATCGCCATAGGCGTGGAGGTGGAGATCGTCGATGACGAACTGACCCTGGTCGGCGGTACGGGCGCGCTTCGCGACAAGATAGGCGCGAAGGAAGAACTCGGCCGGCTCGACGGGGAATATCTGTACGCGCGCATGCTGCGGAGCGACGCGACGGCCTACATCGAGGACACGGACAAGTGCCCCGACTACGGCGCGTCCCTGCTCCCGCCCGCCGCGCGGGAACTCGCGGAGATCTGCACGCCCATCCTCCTTCACGGCGCCGTCATCGGCGTCATCGGCCTGATCGCCGTACAGGAGGAACAGCGCGCCGTGCTGATCGACCGGCACGAAAACATGGCCGTCTTCGTCGAGAAGATGGCGGATCTGCTCGCGGCCAAGGCCGACCAGCGCGCCCTGCTGAACGCCGCCGAAAGCACGATGAACGAGCTGACCACGGTCATCGAGGCCACGCACGAAGGCATCTTCGACATAGATTGCAACGGCTACATCAAACATTGCAACAAAGCGGCGGAAAAGCTGTTCTCCGTCCCGAGAAGCGCCATCATAGGCAGCCATATCAGCGGATACATGCACGGCACGCCGGCCCCGGACGTGATAAAGACGGGGCAAGGCTACACGGAGCGCGAAGAAGTCTACCGGACCTGGAAGGGCACCCGGCATTTCATCGTGACCGCCAAGCCGTATTGCAGCGGCGCGGAAACGCGGGGTGTCGTGATCTCCTTCCGGGACATCGAAGAAGCCCAAAAGCTCGCGTACAGCATCAATACGGGTTCGCTCAAGTATACATTCGACGACATCATAGGCGGCGACGAACCGATGCTTCGCGTCAAGAATCAGGCCGTGACGATTGCCCGCGGCAGCTCCACGGTGCTGATCACGGGCGAGAGCGGTACGGGCAAGGAGATGTTCGCGAAGGCCATCCACTACTCGGGCCCGCGCGCGGGCGGCCCCTTCGTGACCGTCAACTGCGGCGCGATACCGGAAAACCTGCTGGAGAGTGAGCTCTTCGGCTACGAAAAAGGCGCCTTCACGGGCGCGAACGAGCGCGGCAAAATCGGCAAGTTCGAGCTGGCGGACGGCGGCAGCATCTTTCTTGACGAGATAGGGGACATGCCGCTCCACTTGCAGGTGAAACTGCTGCGTGTGCTGCAAGACATGCGCTTTGAGCGCGTCGGCGGCAACAAGACCGTCATCGTGAACGTGCGGGTCATCGCGGCCACGAACAAGAACCTCGAAGAGATGATACGCTGCGGGACCTTCCGGGAAGACCTGTACTACCGCCTCAGCGTAATCCCCCTCACGACGCCGCCCCTGCGCGGCAGACGGGAGGACATCCGGCTTCTGATGGATCACTTCCTGGCCAAATACAACGCCTTCATGAACAAGAGCATCGTCGGATTCACGGAACGGGCGGAAGGCGTCTATGTGGAGTACGGCTGGCCCGGCAACGTCAGGGAACTCGAAAACGCCGTGGAATACGGCGTCAACATGGCCTGCGGCGACCGCATAGACGTGGACGCCATCCCCGCCGGACTTCTGCGCGGCAAGAAGGCGAAAGGGCCGCAGCCGGCGAAGGAAGGCATTTCCCTTGCGAAGCGGATGCGCGCCTACGAAAACGAGATCATCTTGAAGCGTCTGGAACAATACGGCTCCGGCAGCCGTGCCAAGGACGCCGTCGCCAAGGAGCTCGGCATATCGAGGGCGACGCTGTACCGCAGGCTGGCTGAGTTCAATATCGATTAGGGGCCCCGCGCGCGCCTGCGGCGCGCGACCGTTCGCGGAACACATGGGGACGGTTCATTTGTGTAACACATACAATGTTGGAATTGCGCGATTTACCGACACGGGCCACAGTGCCAAACCTGCCCAATACACAAAAGAACCGTCCCCGTGTGTACGTTCGGGGCTTTTGCAACAATCAAATGTGGGTTTTAAAAAAGGGAGGAGTAAATCATGTCATTACGAGAAGCATTACCAAAGGTAAGCACGGCCCTGCCCGGTCCGAAGGCGAAACAGATCCTCGAAAAACGGGCGCGCGTGATACCGGCCGCCATCAAATCCATCTATCCGCTCGTGATCAAACGCGGCGAGGGCGCCATGTTCGAGGACGTTGATGGAAATATTTTCCTTGACTGGGTCGGGGGCGTCGGCGTGCTGAACATCGGCTATAGCCATCCCGCGCTCATCGCGGCCGTAAAGGAACAATCCGAAAAATATTTCCACTCCATGATGAACATCGTGACGCACGAGGGCTACCTCGATCTGGCGGAGGCCCTGAACAAGATCGCGCCCGTGAAGGGCGAAACGCGAAACACGATGTTCGTGAACAGCGGCGCCGAGGCCGACGAAAACGCGGTCAAGATCGCGCGGGGCTTCACGAAGAGGCCGAACATCATCGTCTTCACGGGCGCCTTTCACGGCCGCACCATGCTCACGATGACGATGACGGCCAAGAAAGCCTACGCCGTCGGCATGGGACCCTTCCCGGACGGCGTCTACCGGGCGGAATTCCCGAACATCTACAGGCGGCCCGCCGGCGTGAGCGAGGCGGAAGCCGTCGATTATTACATCAAGAAGCTGGAAGAGGTATTCGTGGAGGTTTCGCCCGCGCAGTACGTGGCGGCCATCGTCTTCGAGCCCGTGCAGGGCGAGGGCGGCTTCGTGCCCGCGCCGCTCGAATGGGTCAAGGCGGTCAGGGCCATCTGCGACAAGCACGGCATCCTCATGATCACGGACGAGGTGCAGACGGGCTTCGCGCGCTCCGGCAGGATGTTTGCGTCGGAATACTACGAAGAAGCGGGCTGCGCCCCCGACATCATCACCATGGCCAAGTCCATCGCGGGCGGCCTGCCGCTCTCCGCGGTCGTGGCCCGCAAAGAGATCTTCGACGGCACGCCGGGCGGCACCATCGGCGGCACCTACTGCGGCAACGCCGTTGCCGTCGCGTCCGCGCTGAAGGTCCTCGAGGTGATGACGAAGGAAGACTACCCGGGCAGGGCGCTGCGGATCGCCGACAAGTGCGTAAAGCGCTTCAACGCGTGGAAAGACGCGTATGACTTCATCGGGGACGTCAGGGGCGTGGGCGCCATGCTCGGCGTCGAGTTCGTGAAGACCAAGGCCGGGAAAGAGCCCGACGCCGACATCGTGAACGCGATTGTGGCGGACGCGTGGACGCGCGGCCTCGTCCTCGAGAACGCCGGGACCTACGGCAACGCGATTCGCTTCCTGTGTCCGCTCTGCGTGACGGACGCCCAGCTCGACGCGGGCCTCGATATCTTTGAGCGCTCCATAAAAGAAGCGGCGGGAAAACGGAAATGATCCGCGCGGGCGTCCGGAGGTCACTGAAAAAGTCGGCATTGGGCCCGGAACACATGGGGACGGTTCATTATTGTGCGATTTGCCGGCACGGGCCACAGTGCCAAACCTGCCCAATACACAAAAGAACCGTCCCCGTGTGTACTTTGTCAGTGACATCGGCGTCTGCGGGAGAGTGTCTGCCAAACCATGAAAAACCGAACAAGAACCCTTACGGACTTCGGCGCGGAGGAACATGTATGATCAAACTGATTACCGCAAGCACATCCGAGATCGATGATGTGGCTGCGGCTGTGGAGGAGATCCGGTCACAGATCGATCTCGAAGGAGGCCTTTCGGCGCATTCCGTCGGCATTGTGGCCTGCTACTATGAATTCGTCGAAACCGGCGTCGCGCGTGCCCTGTGCGAAATCCTGCCCTTCGACGTGATCGGCTGCACGGTCCTGGGCAGCGCGATCAACGGGCGATACGGGCTGGAGCAGCTCAGCCTTTCCATTCTGACGAGCGACGACGTGCGCTTTGCGACCGCGTTTTCCGAAACGATTGCGAAGGAGGACGTCGATGCGCCCCTTGCGCGGGCCTACGCGGAGGCGCGCGGCAAGCTGCAAGGCGATCCCTCCTTCATCCTCGCGTTCGCGCCCATCATGACCGATGTCAGCGGCGACAACATGCTCCGCCGCCTTGACGCGGTCGGCGGGGGCGTGCCCGTGTTTGGAACCCTGTCCAACGATACCTCGCTCACCTACGAGCACAGCATGGTCTTTCGCAACGGCGAGGCGGACCGGAACAAGGCCGCATTGCTCCTCTTTGAGGGCGCCATCAATCCGCGCTTCTTCACAACCGCGATCTCGGAGAAGAACATCCAGCAGCAGACGGCGGTTGTCACGGACGCGGAGGGCTCCCTGCTCAAGAGCGTGGACAACATCCCCTGCCTCGAATACCTTGCGAGCTTGGGCGTGGAAACCAACGGCCTCGCGGCGGTGACCACGCTGCCCTTTCTGATCGATTACGGCGACGGCACGAAGCCGATTGCGTTCAGCATGTACGCCTTCACGGAAGAGGGCATCTTCTGCGGCGGGAACATACCGGTCGGCGCGAAGATCGCAATGGCGGACGTGGATTACAACAGCGTCATGGAAACGGCGCAAACCACCGTTTCGCAGGCGCTCGCGGATGTGGAAGCGAAGGGGGGCGCGTTCATGCTCGCGATCCCCTGCTTCACGCGCGGCCTCGTGATCAGCCCCAACTCGGAAGAAGAAATGAAGAGAACCTCGGAGATGATAGGCGATACCCTGCCCTTCATGCTGCTTTACAGCGGTGGGGAAATGTGCCCCGTCTACGACGAGAAGGGAGGCGCCGTCAACCGGTTTCACAACCTCACCTACACCTTGGTGGTTTTTTGACTTCCCGTTTGGAAAGCACGGAGGGCGGTCCCGTGGAGGAAATCACGGCACAGCGGTACGAAGCGCTCAAGCGGCGGAACGAGGATTTGCAGAACGAGATCCTGAAGCTCACGCGCAAGCTTTCCCGTCTGCAAAACACCTTGGACCGCAACAAAGCCGTGGCCGCGTCCATCACAAACATCAATTCCATGCAAAAACAGGAGAAGAGCAGGCAGGAAAGCTACCTGCAGCTCCTGCTCGAAAACAGCGCCAACATCATCCTCCTGTTTGACAAGGAGGAACGCCTGGCCTACTGCACGGGCGTTTTCCTGAAAATGGCGCGCATTTCGAGCTTCGGTCTGATCGGCGGCAAGCTGCTCTCGGAGATCTTCGAGGGGCTTGCCGACGCGGACCTCGTCGCGTCCTTTGCGGACATGCTGCGCGCCGCCAAGGAGGAAAAGCGGGCGCTCGCGACGGAGGCCGAGCTCGACATCGGCGGCGAGGACCTGCGCAAATACATCATCCACTTCACGCCCATGATCAACCTGGACGGGGATATCGAAGGCGCGATGACGCTGTTTCACGATGTCACGGACATCGAGCGCGCGCGGGAAGCGGCGGAGGCGGCCTCGCGCGCCAAGAGCGAATTCCTTTCCAACATGAGCCATGAGATGCGCACGCCCATGAACGCCATCATCGGCATGACCTCCATAGGCAAGATGTCCGGCGACGTGGAGCGCAAGGATTACTGCCTGAACAAGATCGAGGACGCGTCCACGCATCTTTTGGGCGTGATCAACGACATACTGGACATGTCGAAGATAGAAGCCGGCAAGTTCGATTTGTCGCCCGAGGCCTTCAAATTCGAGAAGATGCTCCGGCGCGCGGTCAATGTGATCAACTTCCGCGTGGAAGAAAAACGGCAGAATTTCAGCGTCGATATCGACAAAGACATACCGGAAACCCTGATCGGGGACGATCAGCGCCTGTTGCAGGTCATCACCAACCTTTTGGGCAACGCGGTGAAATTCACACCGGAACATGGCGCCATACGCCTGCGCGCGCGCCTTCTGGAAGAGGAAGCGGACATCTGCACCCTCCTGATTGAAGTGAGCGACACGGGCATAGGCATCAGCGCCCGGCAGCAGGCGCGCCTGTTCAACTCCTTCGAGCAGGCCGACAGCAGCACCTCGCGCAAGTTCGGGGGCACCGGGCTCGGCCTCACCATCTCAAAGAGCATCGTCGAGATGATGGGCGGCCGCATCTGGATCGAATCGGAGCTCGGCAAAGGCTCCGTCTTCGCCTTCACCGTCCGCGCGAAGCGTGGCGGGGAAACGCGCCGCAGCCTGCTCGACCCCAGCGTGCGCCCGGACAATATGCGCGTGCTCGCCGTGGACGACGTGCCCGAGATCCGGGAGTATTTCGAAGCCCTGTCCCGGCGCTTCGGCATCGCCTGCGACCTTGCGGCCGGCGGGGAAGAGGCCCTTGCGCTGATCGAGCGCAACGGTCCCTACGATATATACTTTGTGGATTTCAGGATGCCGGGCATGGACGGCATAGAGCTCTCGCGCCGCATCAAGGCTTCCGGCGCCGGCAAATCCGTCGTGATCATGATCTCCGCCACGGAATGGAACGAGATAGAGGCGGACGCGAAGCGCGCCGGCGTGGACAAATTCCTGCAAAAGCCGCTGTTCCCCTCCGCCATAGCCGACTGCATCAATGAATGCCTCGGCGCGGGCGCCGCGGAACACGCGTCCGTCGCGCCCTCCGCGGAAGAACCGGCCTGCTTCTCCGGCTACCGCATATTGCTGGCGGAGGATGTGGAAATCAATCGGGAGATCGTGCTGGCCCTGCTGGAGGCCACCGCCCTGTCCGTCGACTGCGCGGAAAACGGCGCGGAGGCGCTGCGGCTCTTCAGCGAGGACCCCGCGCGCTACGATATGATCTTCATGGACGTGCAGATGCCCGAAATGGACGGCTACGACGCGACGCGCCACATCCGCGCGCTCCGCGCGCCGCAGGCGCAAACGATCCCCATCGTCGCCATGACCGCCAACGTCTTCCGCGAGGACGTGGAAAGATGCCTCGCCGCCGGCATGGACGATCACATCGGCAAACCCCTGAACTTCGAAGAAGTCCTGGAAAAACTGCGCCGCTACCTGTCGCGCGGCCGCGGTGACGCGCTTTTGGCACAAGAATAAACCAAAACCCGCTCCGGGCATAAACAACCCATCGCCCCGCCCGCCGCCCCGCCCCGGACCTTCACCCCGGCCCTTCGCCCCGGACCCCGTGCAAAAGCCGGCTGTTACGGGCCGTGGGCTTGGGAACACATGGGGACGGTTCATTTGTGTAACACATACAATGTTGGAATTGAGATCGGAAGAGCGTCGTGTAGGGAAAGAGTGTAG
>JAITLA010000101.1 GCA_031278145.1 Eubacteriales Family XIII. Incertae Sedis bacterium | reverse complement strand
GAGGGACGGCTATCGGCGCTCCGTCGAGCTTTCGAAGCGATACGGGCTGTATCGGCAGACCGGCTGCGGCTGCCGCTTTGCCGACGACGCCGCCCGGAAAACGACCGCGTTTGACCATGTTGTACCTTGATTTGATCGTGGACAACAACACCGATCGCACCGATTCCTTCTACACCTACGGCTGCGCCTTCGACGGCGTGGCGGTCGGTGCGCGCGTGTTCGTGCCTTTCACGGCCGGCAATCGCGAGAAGGCGGCCTTTGTGGCGGCGATCAAGACCACGCCGGACGAGCGGATCAAGGGACTCAAGTATGTGAGCCGCGTCGATGACGAAATCGCGCTCGACGCCGATTCGATGGCGATCTGCCTCTGGATGAAGGCGCGGTATTACTGCCGCCACATCGAGGCGATACGCTGTTTCCTGCCTGCGGGGAGCCTGTCCAAAAGGGGCAAGCGCAGGACGCCCGGGATCGAGGAACTGCCCGAGGACAAGCGCGTTTCGCTCACGGGCGAGCAGGCTGCGGCGCTGGACCTTATCCTGCCGCAGATCGACGCGGGCGCTTACAGAACCTTCCTCGTCCACGGCGTTACGGGCAGCGGAAAGACGGAGATCTACCTGCGGGCGACCGAAAAGGCGCTCGAAAAGGGCCGGAGCGCGATCATCCTCGTGCCCGAGATATCCCTGACGCCGCAGACCATAGGCCGCTTCGTCGCCCGTTTCGGCCGGGAGCGGATCGCGGCCCTGCACAGCAGGCTGTCCGCCGGAGAACGCTACGACGAATGGATGCGCATAAAGAACGGCGACGCCCGCATCGTCATAGGCGCGCGCTCCGCCGTGTTCGCCCCCGCGGGCGATATAGGGCTTATCGTCATAGACGAGGAGCATGAGGGGACCTACAAATCGGATATGTCGCCCAAGTATGACGCCATCGAAGTGGCCATCAAGCGCGCCGGACAGACCGGCGCGACCGTCCTCCTCGGAAGCGCGACGCCCTCGCTCGTTTCGCGCTACCGCGCCGAGAGGCGCCTCTACGAGAAGCTGTGCCTGCGCGAGCGGTACAACAAGACGCCGCTCCCGCGCGTGCGGATCGTGGATATGCGCGACGAGTTGAAAAACGGGAACAAAACCGTTTTCAGCCTCGCGCTCTATCGGGCGCTGGACGAAACGCTGGCCGCCGGCAAGCAGGCCATCCTGTTTCTGAACCGAAGGGGCTATTCGACCTTCGTTTCGTGCAGGGGCTGCGGCTATGTGATGCGGTGCGAGGACTGCGGCATAGCCATGACCTACCACAAGGCCGAGGATGCGGTGCGGTGCCACCTCTGCGGGGCGCGCCGCGCGGTGCCGCCGGCCTGCCCGGACTGCGGCGGCGGATACCTGCGTTTTTTCGGGGCGGGTACGGAAAAGGTGGAGGAAGGCGCGCGCGCGCTCTTCCCCACGGCCCTTATCGAACGCCTCGATCTCGACACGGCGCGGCGGAAGGGCGGTGCGGCCGGCGTGCTCACGCGCTTTCGCAAGGGGAAAACGCAGATACTGGTCGGCACGCAGCTCGTGGCCAAGGGGCTCGATTTCGGCAATGTGGGGCTCGTCGGCATCGTTTCCGCCGACGTGAGCCTGAACGTGCCGGACTTCCGCTCCGCCGAGCGCGCGTTCCAGCTGATCACCCAGGCCGCCGGACGGGCCGGCCGCGGCGCCGAAACGGGCCGGGTCGTCATACAGTCGTACAAGCCCGATCACTACGCGATCCGCGCGGCGGCGGAAAACGATTACGACGGATTTTACGGCACGGAGATCCTCTTGCGCAAGGCGATGGACTATCCGCCCTTCGGCGATCTCGTGCAGATTGCGGTCAGCGCGCGGGACGAGGCGCTTGCCGCGACCGCGGCGGCGGAACTGGCGGCGCTCCTGCGGGCACGCGCGGACGCGGCCTCCGAGAGGCGCATACTCGGCCCCGGACCGGCGCGCGTATACAAGGCGGGCGAGCTGTTTCGCCTCCTGATCCACGCGAAGGTGCCGCCGCGCGACAGGCAGGCCTTCGAGCTGTTTTTGGCGGAGCGAAAGCGCGCCCTTGCCCTGAGCAAGGACAGCGGAAAATACAGCATAACGGTGGATGTGAATCCGTACAGCTATCTATGAAGAAACATATAAAAGAAGGGACGGGCATGGCGCTCAGAAGAATAGTAACGGAAGGCGATGACATCCTCAGAAAGCGATCCAAGGAGGTCGCGGCGGTCAACGAGCGGATCCTGACGCTGCTGGACGACATGTGGGAAACGCTCGAGGAGAACAACGGCGTCGGCTTGGCCGCGCCGCAGGTGGGCATCCTGCGGCGCGTCGCCGTCATCGATACGGGCAAGGACGAAGAGGAGAGCGGTGTCAGGCTCGAACTGATCAACCCGCGGATTGTGGAGGCGGACGGAGAAACGGAGGCGGACGAGGCCTGCCTCAGCATCCCGGGCATGGTGGGCGCGGTCACGCGACCCGCGCGCGTGAAGGTGGAGGCCGTGGACCGGCGCGGAGAGCCTTTTGCGATAGAGGGGGAGGGCCTGCTCGCGAAGGCGCTCTGCCACGAGCTGGATCATCTGGACGGTATACTGTTCGTGGACAGGGCTTCCTCCGTCAGACCCATAGAGGACGAGCGGTAGCCTTATGAGAATCGTGTATATGGGCACCCCCGAATTTGCGATCCCCCCGCTGCGGGCCCTGTGCGAGGCCGGTCACGCGCCCGTACTGACGGTCACGCAGCCGGATCGGCCGCGGGACAGGGGCAAGCGGCTGCGGAGCACGCCCGTGAAGGATTTGTCAATCGCATACGGCATTCCCGTGCTGCAGCCCGAAGCCCTGCGGGGCAACGCGGAATTCCTGAAGCCGCTCGAGGACGCGTCGCCCGATCTGATCGTCGTCGCGGCTTACGGCAAGCTGCTGCCGAAGGAAATGCTGGAACTGCCGCGTTTCGGCTGCGTGAACATCCACGCGTCCCTCCTGCCCGCCTACCGGGGCGCCGCGCCCATACAGAGGGCCGTGATGAACGGCGAGCGCGAAACCGGCGTGACGCTCATGCATATGGCGGAGGCGATGGACGCGGGCGATATCATAGCCGCCGAAAGGACGGAGATCGGAAACAGGAACGCGGCGGATTTGTTCGACGCGCTCTCGCGGATGGGCGCGGCGCTGCTCCTGCGGATGCTCCCCGCCATAGAGGCGGGACGGGCGCCGCGGCGCCCGCAGGACGAGAGCGGGGCCTCCTACGCGCCCATGATACGGAAGGAGGAGGCGCACGTGGATTTTTCGAAGAGCCCGCACGCGGTTTGCGATTTGATACGCGGCATGAATCCGCATCCGACGGCCTTCGCGCGCTGCGGGGACACGGTGCTGAAGCTGTGGGAGGCGTTTCCCGCAAGCCTGCCCGCCCCGCGCAAGGCCGGGACCGTGCTTTCGGCCTCGGACGACGGGATATCGGTCGCCGCGGGCGACGGGGCCGTGCGCGTCACCGTGCTGCAGGCGCCGGGCAGGCGCCCCCTGCGCGCGGCCGACTACCTGCGCGGCAACAAAATAGAGCTCGGTACTGTCTTAACATAGAGAAAGCAATTATTTTCAGATGGTATGTGTGGCAACCGGAGGTTGCCTCGGAGGCGAAATATGGACAGGAACAGAAAATCGGCCTATTATACGCTGCTCGACATCGAAAACGACATGGCTTATTCGAACATCGCGCTGAAGAGCCATATCAACCGCGGCCGCCCCGACGCGCCCGGCTTTGTGCGCGAGCTGACCTATGGGGTTTTGAAGAACAAGATATACCTCGATTACGTGCTCGAAAACTTCATAAGGACGCCTCTGGACAAGCTGAAGGCCTGCGATCTCGTCATCCTGCGCATGGGGCTCTATCAGCTTCTGTTCATGAATTCGGTCACGGACTACGCGGCCGTCGACGAAAGCGTGAATCTGGCGAAGCGCTTTTCACCGGGGCATGAGGGCTTCATAAACGGCGTCCTGCGCCAGTATCTCCGCGACAAGGACTACGTGAGCCTGCCTCCGCGCGCGGACGACGAGGTCCGCTATCTTTCCGTCAAGTATTCCTACGCGAATTGGATCGTGCGGCTCTGGCTCGATCACTACGGCGCCGAGGACGCGGAAGCCCTGCTCGCGGCGGGGAACGAAACGCCGGATTTCGCCATCCGCGTCAACCGCCTCAAGACGAAGCGCGAGGATTTGCTGACGCGCTTGCGCGCGAAAGACTATGACGTGCGCTTATCCGCGCGGGCGCCGCAGGGCCTGCTGGTGAAGGGCGCCAATCTCTTGGACGGGCGCCTGTACAAGAGCGGGCAGTTTTCCGTCCAGGAGGAAAGCTCCCAGATCGCCGTGGAATTCGCCGATCCGCAGCCCGGCGAGATGATCATCGACGTATGCGCGGCGCCGGGCGGCAAAGCCTTCGCCATGGCGGAGCGGATGGGCGACCGAGGCAAGATATACGCTTGGGACATATACAAGCGGAAGCTGTCCCAGATAGAGCAGGACGCGCGGCGCCTCGGCATCCGCATTGTGGAAACCGACACCTGGGACGCGACGCGCGTGCGGACGGCGCTGATCGGAAAGGCGGATCGCGTGTTTGCGGACGTCCCCTGCATGGGGCTCGGCGTGGTCAGGCGCAAGCCCGAGATCAAATACAAGGAGAACAGCGACGAGCTTGCGTCCATCACGAAGAAGCAGACGGATATACTGGAGGCCTCGTCGAACTATGTGAAGCCGGGCGGGTTTCTGATCTACGCCACCTGCTCCATCTCAAAGCAGGAAAATCAAGGCGTGGTCGCCCATTTTCTGAAGCAGCATCGGGATTTCAAACGCGTGGATACGCTGGAGCTCATGCCGCATATCGACAAGACGGACGGTTTTTTTGCCTGCAAGTTGCAGAGAAACGACGCATTCCCGGACGATTGACGGGCACGCCGGGCCCCGCTCCGCAGGCGGCGGCTTCCCGCCGATCCGCCTCGCGATCCCCGCGCGGACGGATTTTGGCGGCGAGATCGGCGCGCGCGGGCGGCCGGCAGAGGAACAGTGGGTGAGAAATGGCAAAGATGGGATTCAGAACGGACGTCGGCAAACGCCGCACCGACAATGAGGACGCCTTGCTCGTGCTCCCGCGACACAGCATCTATCTGGTGGCGGACGGCGTCGGCGGGCACAATTCCGGCGAGCTCGCCAGCAGGAAGGCCGTTTCCGGAACGGAGGCCTTCCTGACGCGAAACCCCGTCGAGGCGGCACACGGCGCGGCGCACCCGGACGCGGCCCTGATGGCGTATTTTCTGCGTTGCTTTCGGGAAATCAACGCGGAGATATGCGCCCTCGCGCAGGCCGATCCGGCAAACCGCGGCATGGCGACGACGGCGGTGCTCGCACACATCCTGCGCAACAAGCTCTTCGTCGTCAACGTCGGCGACAGCAGGGCCTATCTCGTGCGCGCGGAGGAGATCAGCCGCATCACGACGGATCACAGCGTCGTGAACGACATGGTTGCGCGGGGCGAGCTGACGGAGGAGCAGGCGCGCGTCCATCCGCGGCGGAACGAGATCACGCGCGCCTTGGGCGCGGAAGCCGATGTGGCGCCGGATTTCTTCGCGACGGAACTGCTGTCCGGGGATCGCGTCCTGCTGTGTACGGACGGGCTCTGCGGCGAGCTTTCCGACGACGATATCCGCGGCATCGTCGCGCGCGGCGCGAACCTGAACGACACCTGCAGGATGCTCGTGGACAGCGCCAACGCGAACGGCGGATCGGACAATATCACAGTTGTTTGCATCGAGATATAGGGGCGGGGAGAAGGAACGGCGAACATGAGCGAACGGGCGCTGGGCGGCAGGTACGAAATCATAGAAAAGATCGGCGACGGCGGCATGGCGGTGGTGTACAAGGGGCGTGACCGCCTGCTGAACCGCTTTGTGGCCATCAAGGTTTTGCGGCCGGAATACACGAAGGACTTCGCCTTTGTGGACAGCTTTCGCAGGGAATCGCAAGCGGCGGCCCGCTTGAACCACCCGAATATCGTCAATGTGTACGATGTCGGCCGGGAGGAAAACATCCACTACATCGTCATGGAGCTCGTCGAGGGCCAAACCCTGAGCGATTTGATCGCCGCCGAGGCCCCCCTCGATTACAAGCGGGCCATCGGCATCGCGAAGCAGATCGCCTCCGCCTTGAGCATGGCGCACAGAAACGATATCATACACAGGGACGTCAAGCCGCACAACATCCTGATCATGCCCGACGGAAACGCGAAGATCACGGACTTCGGCATCGCGCGGGCCGTCACGGACACCACCATCGTCAAGAACGGCGGCGACGGCGTCATGGGATCGGTGCACTATTTCTCCCCGGAGCAGGCGCGGGGCGGCTATGTGGACGAAAAATCGGACATCTATTCCCTCGGCATCGTCCTGTACGAGATGCTCACGGGCAAGGTGCCCTTCGACGCGGAAAACCCCGTCGCCGTCGCCGTGATGCATATGAACGACAAGCCGACACCGCCCTCGCAGCTCGTTTCCGGCGTGCCGCCGGGGCTTGAGCAGATCGTGATGAAGGCCGTCGAAAAGTATCAGATCAACCGCTTCAAGAGCGCGGACGACGTGTACGAGGCCCTTGACAACGTCAACTTCGTAACGGGCATCATAGAGAACCCGGAGGTGGCGGAAAAGCTGCGAAGGGACGCCGTAGGCGAGGAAGAGGCGGGCGAGGCGGGTGAAACGGGCGCGGTGGACGCGGAGAAGAAAAAGAAGATGAAAATCGGCAAGGACAAGCGCAAGGCACCGGTCGGAGGACATATCAAGCTCAGGGCACTGGCCGTTCTGCTCGCCTTGATCTGCGCCATACCCGTCAGCTATTTCATATACACGGGCCTTCAGCTGCTGAAAGCCCCGTCGGAAATAACGCTTCCGAGCGTGCTGGGCCTGACGGAGGAAGAAGCGAAGGATCGCCTCTCGAGCCTGAAGCTGGAGCTGATCGTCGATGACCGCGCATACAGCGCGGAATACGAGGAAGGCTTGATCGCGTCGCAGGCGCGGCCGGAGGGGACCACGGTCAAGGAAGGCTTTACGCTGCACGTGAGCCTGAGCCGCGGCGCGGCGCCGGACGAGGACACGGACGCGACAACCCGACCGCCCGATTCCGAAGCGGAGCGCCTCGTCCCCAACGTGGGCGGCAAGCCCCTCGCGGATGCGGTATACGTACTGGAAAGCTTCGGATACAGGCAGGGCGCCATCAGCCGTGAGTACAACAGCCTGCCCGTGGACTACGTCGTGCGGCAGACGCCGGCGGCCGAAACGGTGGGCACGCAGGGGATGAAGGTGGACCTCGTGCTCAGCGACGGACCCGAAACGATCCAAAACGTCGCGGCGCCGGAGCTGATCGGCCTCAGCGAGGACGCGGCGAAGGCCTTGATCGAGGAAGCCGGCCTCGTACTCGGCAAGAGCGTTCCCGAGGCCAGCGCGTCCCACGCGGAGGGCCTTATCATCTGGCAGCAGTACACGGCCGGGGCGGAGCTCACCGCCGGATCGAGCATAGACGTCAAGGTCAGCGCGGGTCCGCCCTCCGACGAGCCGCGCAGCGTTTCGATAGACATCGACTTTTCGGCCGCGCCGAGCGAGGTGTTCAACCTCACGGTCATCCTGTCCGACTCCGCCGGCCATACCACGAACATCGTGAACGAGGCGGTCCGGTACAAGAACGCGGGGAGCGAAAGCGTTTCCGTGACGGGGCAAGGCTCCGGAACGGTCTATGTGATGTTCAGCGGCGAAACCGTCATGGTCTGCACCGTCGACTTCACGACCGGAACCGTTTCCGTTCAATAATGGAGGGGCTGATTACGAAGGGCGTGGGCGGCTTCTACACCGTTCGCCCCGCGGGCGCGGCGGGCGGCGCTTCGTACAGTTGCAGGGCGCGGGGCATCTTCAAGAAGGACGGCCTCACGCCGACCGTGGGCGATTTCGTGGAATTTGAAGCGCTCGACGCGGAGGACGGCGTGATCAACGCCATCCTGCCGCGGCGCAATCTCTTCATCCGCCCGCCCATAGCCAACGCGGAGCTCTTCATCGTGATGATCGCGGCCGCGCGGCCCGCGCCAAGCCTCCCCATCGTGGATAAGCTGCTCGTCGCGGCGGAGATGGCCCATGTCGAGGCGCTGATCTGCATCAACAAGACGGAGCTCTTGAGCCGCGAAAGGCTGCGGCGCGTCACGGAGATCTACGAGGACCTCTATCCCCTGATCGAGATCAGCTGTGCCGAGGGCACGGGCCTCGACCGCTTGCCGCCCCTGCTCGCCGGCAGGAAAAGCGCGCTCGCGGGGCCTTCGGGCGTCGGGAAATCCACGCTGATCAATATGTTGCGCGGCGGTACGGAGCTTGAAACCGGAGCGATCAGCGGCAAAACGCTGCGCGGCAAACACACCACGCGGCATGTGGAGCTCTTCGACACGGACGGGGGCGGCATGATCTTCGACACCCCGGGCTTCAGCGCCTTCACGGTCCTCGGCGCGGAGGCCGGCGCGCTGGCCTCCTGCTTCCCGGAGATGCGGGCACGCCTCGGGGACTGCCGCTTTGACGACTGCCGGCACCTCAAGGAGCCGGGCTGCGCGGTGCTGGCCGCGCGCGCGGAGGGACGCATCGCGGCCTCGCGCTACGCGTCCTATGTGACGCAGCTGCAAGAAATCGAACGAAGCAACGCGTATTGACGCGGCGGACCGCCGCTCGGCACGCGCGCACGCGCGCCATCCCCCGCCGCGCTGAGAAAGGAAGCCCATATCGCTATGATCAAGCTGGCGCCATCCGTACTTTCGGCTGATTTTTCGGCCCTCGCCGCCGATGCCGCGCGCATGGAGCGCGCGGGCGCGCATTTCCTGCACATGGACATCATGGACGGGCATTTCGTGCCGAACATCAGCTACGGCCCCGCCGTCGTGAAGAGCCTGATCGGGAAAACGACGCTGCCCTTCGACGTGCATCTGATGATCGAAAACGCCGACCGCTTCATACCCGAATTCGTGACCGCGCAGACGGCATACATCGTCGTCCACCAGGAGGCCTGCGTGCAGCTCGGCAGGACCTTGGACCTGATCCGGGACCTCGGCGTAAAACCCGGCGTGGCCCTGAACCCCGCCACGCCGCTTTCGACCCTGGACTGCGTGCTCGCGGAGCTCGATCTGGTGCTGATCATGACCGTGAACCCGGGCTACAGCGGGCAGAGCTTTCGGCCCGCCGGCATCGAGAAGGTCAGGCGGCTCGCCGAAATCCGCAGGGAAAGGGCCTTGTCGTTCCAAATCGAGGTGGACGGCGGCGTGAGCCCGGACAACGCGCGCGCCCTCGCGGCAGCCGGCACGGACATCTTCGTGACGGGCTCCTCCCTCTTTGGCGCACCGGACGCCGCGGAATGGATGCGCGCCTTCCGCAGGGCGACGGAATAGGGGCGCGGCTCTATCTCTCAAGCCGTATCCAGCGTAGGCGGGACCTGCGCTTCTTCCCGCCGGGGCCCATTCTGGCGGGATCCGCGGTCAGCACGAGCACGTTTTCGGCCTCTTTGGCGATGTAGCGC
>JAITLA010000056.1 GCA_031278145.1 Eubacteriales Family XIII. Incertae Sedis bacterium | reverse complement strand
CAGGTGGACAGCTACATACCGGAGCCCGAGCGGGACGTGGACAAGCCGTTCATGATGGCGGTGGAGGACGTGTTTTCGATCACGGGGCGCGGCACGGTGGCGACGGGGCGCGTGGACCGCGGGCGGCTGAAGGTGTCGGACGAGGTGGAGATCGTGGGTCTGCGCGAGGAATCGCGCAAGGTGGTCGTGACGGGCGTGGAGATGTTCCGGAAGCTGCTGGATCAGGCGCAGGCGGGTGACAACATCGGCGCGCTGCTGCGGGGCGTGCAGCGGACGGAGATCGAGAGAGGGCAGGTTTTGGCCGCGCCGGGGAGCATCAAGCCGCACACGAAGTTCACGGCGGAGGTCTATGTGCTGAAGAAGGAGGAGGGCGGGCGTCACACGCCGTTCTTCAACGGATACAGGCCGCAGTTCTACTTCAGGACGACGGACGTGACGGGTGATTTGACGCTGCCCGCAGGCGTGGACATGTGCATGCCGGGGGACAACATCCAGATGACAATCGAGTTGATCACGCCGATTGCGATAGAGGAAGGTCTGCGCTTCGCCATTCGCGAGGGCGGCCGGACCGTGGGCGCGGGCGTGGTGGCGTCGATACTGGAGTAGCATCGCGTGCGGCAGCAGCAAGCTCGAGATCGCTTGCTGCTGTTTTGCATGGAAGGGCCATGAAGCACAAAATCGTAAACAAGCAGAACAACAGCAGCGGCTGCGTCGTCTGTGGGGATCGCAACAAGTTCAGCATGAACACGCGCTTCTACGACTTGGAAAACGGCAACGTGGCTGCGGTGTTTCACACGGAGGAATGGCATCAAAGCTATCCCGGACGGGTGCACGGCGGCCTGATCGCCGCGGTTCTCGATGAAACCGTCGGGCGGACGATCTGCGTCGTCGAGCCGGACACATGGGGCGTGACCGTCGCGCTCGAGATCAAGTATCGCAAGCCCGTTCCGACGGGCGCCACGCTGCGGGCCGTGGGCCGCCTCACGCGCAACACGCGCAAGCTCTTCGAGGGGAGCGGCGAGATCCTGCTTCCGGACGGAACCGTGGCCGTCGAATGCACGGGCAAGTACGTGAAGATGTATCCGCATGAGCTGGTCGACGCCGCGTTCCTCGACAAGGAGTGGTACCGCATCGAGGACGCGGACGAGCCTGCGGAATTGGAGCTGTGAGCGCGGAGGCGGCAAGGGCGAACGGCTTCAAATCCACGGCGCGAGCGTCAAAAGCCCGCAGCCATACGCCTTCGCGCGGCCGATTCCGTTTCGCATCGCGCGCGTGAGGGATTCCGCGTCGAGGATGCGCAGATCCCCCTCAAATACGGCCGCCTCAACGGTTACAAGCGCCCCTTGACGCCAAAATCGCATGGTTTCGCGCTGCGTTACGCCGAAGGCGCGGTCCTCGTCGCGCGGGGGCGCGGCTTCCGCGCCCGGCCCACCCGTCCGCCGGGACGGGAAACGCACGATTTCAAATCCGCATTTCGCCGCGCGGTCGATAAGCCACTGCCTCTGCCGATCCGGCGTCGTGTACGGCACGACCTTGCCGCGCGCCCTTTCCTCCCTGCTTACGCTGCGCGTCGGATTCGCGCGCAGCCGGAATTTCCACAGCTGATCCTTTTGCAGACGGGACAGGAAGCCGTCGTATTCCTTTGTTTCCCACGACTGCCCCGCCCATCCAAACTGCTCGACGATATGCGTGAAATCCGGCTTGCCTTCGCTCTGCAGCAACAGATACAGCGAACGATTCATGCCGTCAAGCCGCCAGAGCGTTCTGGCGCCCGCCTCGTCCTCGCTTGGGAAGCAGGCTTCGATTGCGGCGTGCAAAAGTTGGGGCGATATCTGCGCATTCACGGTTTCGCGTCTGCGCCGGTTGAGCTCGATGCGTGACAGATACATTACAGATCACCTCCAAGCGCGGCAAATGGATCGTGCGCGGTATCGACGAGCGGCGCGACGGCGCAGGTCGTGCGCACGGTGAAACGCAGCCCGTAACGCCGATTCTCGGGATTGAACGACAGCGGCAAATCTCGGACGACAATACCGTCTTTCGCGTCGCCCTCCGCGTCGCAAACGATTTCGAGCGCGGCGGGCCTGTTTTTGCGCCTGTACCACTCGCGTGCGCGCCAGGGTTCCTCCCGGAGCGCGTCCGTGAGGTCCGCGTCGCGCAGTCCGAGCGACAGCTCCTCACTCGGCGGACAGGAACGTCTGCCCAAATATACGGGGAGCTTGGGCGCGTTGAGCGCGGCCTCAATCGCTTCCAGCAACGCCGGATCGCCGTCGAGCCCGGCGAGGAACACGGCGTCCGCGAGGTAGTGGCGTTCCGATACGAAGGGATCCGTCTTGCCCGTTTCCCAAAATTCCTCTTTGTGCGCCGTGTGGTAATCCCGCAGCAGCGTTCCGGGCTGATCGATCCGCAGGCCGAAGCGCAGCGCGGTCAGCGCGGCAATCGCGTCGGCGTCGGCGCGGCGTATGCCCATCGCGCAGACGCACAGTCCGATCACGCCGGACTTCGTCGGCTCGCGCCGGCTCACGCGCTTCGTGAATTTGCTGTCCGCGCCCCAGGACTGAAGCGGCGCGGCAAGCCGCAGAAGCAGGGTACTCATCGCAGGGCTTCCACGATGTCCGCCGCGATGCTTTCCGGCAGCGCATTCGAATCGCTTGCGTCGCCGAGCGCCTCAAAGGCGTCGTCCCGGGCGATGACATAGGCCTTCTTGGGTTTTGAGGCAAAGCGCGCGTAAACGTCTTGCGCGTACTTGCGGAAGCGTTTCATCGAAGCGGTCACATAGCCGTTTTCCTCTTGCACCGGGTTTTCAAACGCGCCCACAAGGTTGACGGGCCTGTCGTGCCGTATCGCCGCATAGACCGCGTCGGGTATCGTATAGTTGGCGAAGCTGTTTTTTCTGCCGTCCGGCATCGAGAATACGAAGGCTCTGACAAACTCCGCGGCCGCCTTCGCCGTCGCGTCCGCGTCCCGCGCCAGCTGCTCGTACAGCTCGTGAACCGCAAGCGTCGCGTAGCGGTAGAGCGTCGAGGAATTGAACGCGATATCCCCGATCATTTCCGCGCCCGTCCTGTGCGGCGGCGTGAGCTCGTCCATGGCCGTGAAGAAATCGAACTCCCTTTCGAC